>NZ_RZSF01000140.1:0-16286 GCF_004023325.1 Mesorhizobium sp. M1A.F.Ca.ET.072.01.1.1
CTGCAGCGCCGCCTGGCCAAGCGTCTTGCGCGGCGCCTTGCCGCCAGCTTCATTGCGCGGCTGCTGCACCGTTACCGTTGGATTGCCTATATCGGCCTGCTGATCATCCTCTATGTCGCGCTCGACATGGTCTACAGGGGCGCGATGGAAATCTGGCCGCATGTCAACAACGCGGTGAGCTGACTGCCGCCACCTGACGCGGGCTTTGGCCGGCTACTGATCTGGCCTCGCATTGCGTTTTGCCGCAACAAGGACCAGCCCATACCAATGCCGCAATTAGTGTGGTATGGCGCCGCCGATCCCGAAAAACCTGGAAAAGCTTATGTCTGCCCCTCGTGTCAGTTTCGTCAGCCTTGGATGCCCGAAGGCGCTCGTCGATTCCGAGCGGATCATCACGCGGCTCCGCGCTGAAGGCTACGAGATCGCCCGCAAGCATGATGGCGCCGACCTCGTTGTCGTCAACACATGCGGCTTTCTCGACTCCGCGCGCGACGAGTCGCTCAACGCGATCGGCTCCGCCCTTTCCGAAAACGGTCGCGTCATCGTCACCGGCTGCCTCGGCGCCGAGCCGGAAGTCATTCGCGAGAAGCATCCCAATGTGCTGGCGATCACCGGCCCGCAGGCCTATGAGAGCGTGATGGCGGCGGTGCATGAGGCGGCTCCCCCCAGCCATGATCCCTACATCGATCTTCTGCCGCCCCAGGGCGTGAAGCTGACGCCGCGGCATTACGCCTATCTGAAGATTTCCGAAGGCTGCAACAATCGCTGCACCTTCTGCATCATCCCGGCGCTGCGCGGCGATCTCGTCTCGCGGCCGGCGGCCGACGTGTTGCGCGAGGCCGAAAAGCTCGCCAAGGCCGGCGTCAAGGAGATCCTCGTCATCTCGCAGGACACCAGCGCCTATGGCATCGACATCAAATACCAGACGAGCATGTTCGGCGACCGCGAGGTGCGAGCGAAGTTCCTCGACCTTGCAGAGGAGCTCGGCAAGCTCGGCATCTGGGTTCGCATGCACTATGTGTACCCCTACCCGCATGTTGCCGACGTCATTCCGCTGATGGCCGAGGGAAAGATCCTTCCCTATCTGGATATCCCCTTCCAGCATGCCTCGCCGCAGGTGCTGAAGAACATGCGTCGTCCCGCTCATGGTGAAAAGACGCTGGAGCGGATCCGCGGTTGGCGAGAGGTCTGCCCGGATCTCGCAATCCGCTCAACCTTCATCGTCGGTTTCCCCGGCGAGACGGAAGAGGACTTCCAGATGCTGCTCGACTGGCTGGACGAGGCGAAGATCGATCGTGCCGGCTGCTTCAAATATGAGCCGGTCAAGGGCGCGCGCTCCAACGACCTCGGCCTGGAACAAGTGCCGCAGGAGATCAAGGAAGCCCGCTGGCACCGCTTCATGCAGCGCCAGCAGAAGATCTCGGCGACGCAGCTGGCCAGGAAGGTCGGCAAGCGGCTGCCGGTGCTGATCGACGAGGCGCATGGCACCTCGGCCAAGGGCCGCACCAAATATGACGCCCCCGAGATCGACGGCTCCGTGCATATCCAGTCGCGTCGGCCGCTGCGCGCCGGTGAGATCGTCACGGTCAAGGTCGAGCGCGCCGACGCCTACGATCTCTACGGCTCGGCCGTTTGACAAGCGGGATTGGCTGAAAATGAAAGGGCGCCGGTGGGGCGCCCTTTTTGTTTTGATGCCAGGCTGCTGTTTACTGCGGCAGCTTGTCGTCGATGCCCTTGACGTAGAAATTCATGCCGAGCAGCGTGGCGTCGTCGGCGACCTCGCCGTCCTTCAGCCAAGGCGAGCCGTCCTGCTTCGCCACCGGGCCGGTGAAGGGGTTCCAGCCGTCGGCGATCTTCTTGGTGGTCGCCTCCGCCATTGCCTTCACGTCGTCAGGCATGTTGGTGAAGGGCGCGAGCTTGACGGCGCCATCCTTGATGCCAAGCCACACATTGTCCGGCTTCCAGGTGCCGTCGAGGGCAGCCTGCACGCGGCTGATGTAATACGGGCCCCACTCGTCGGTGAGCGAGGTCAGCTGCGCGTTCGGCGCGAATTTGATCATGTCCGACGACTGGCCGAACCCATGCAGCTTCCGCTCCTCGGCGACCTGCAGGGGGGCGGTCGAGTCGGTGTGCTGGACGATGATGTCGGCGCCCTGGTCGAACAGCGCCTTGGCGGCGTCGGCTTCCTTGCCCGGATCGAACCAGGTATTGACCCACACGATCTTCACCTTGAAGTCCGGATTGATCGACTGCGCGCCGAGCATGAAGGAGTTGATGCCCATCACCACTTCCGGGATCGGGAAGGAGACGATGTAGCCGGCAAGACCCTTCTTCGATTCCTTGGCCGCGATCTGGCCGAGCACATAGCGGCCTTCATAGAAGCGCGCGTTGTAAATGCCGAGATTGTGGCCGGTCTTGTAGCCGGTGGCGTGCTCGAACATCACCTTCGGGAACTTCTTGGCGACCTTAACCTCGGCGTCCATGAAGCCGAATGATGTGCCGAAGATGATCTTGCATTTCTCGCGCGCCAGGCGCTCAAAGGCGCGGTCGGCGTCCGGGCCTTCCGAGACGTTCTCGAGATAGGCGGTCTCGACCTTGTCGCCGAGCGCTTTCTCCACCTCGAGGCGACCCTGGTCGTGCTGATAGGAATAGCCGAAGTCGCCGATCGGCCCCGTATAAACCCAGCAGGCCTTCAGCTTGTCGGCCGCCTCGGCGGTTGCCGCCAGCGACAGGGCCGCGGCCGTGGTCATCAGCGCAATAAGCAGTTTCTTCATCGTGTTACCTCTCTGAGTTAAGCCTTGGAGCTTCCCGTCTTTTTGTTGTCGTCAACGATCCGGAACAAATGGCTGCCCCAACGAAGCCGGCGTGTTCATCATCGTCAGCCGCTTGTTCCGCGAGATTAGAACGAGAACCACGATGGTTGCCAGATAGGGCAGCGAAGAAAGAAACTGCGAGGGCACAGGAATGCCGAAAGCCTGTGCATGAAGCTGGCCGATCCACACCGCGCCGAAGATGTAAGCGCCGGCCAGCACCCGCCACGGGCGCCAGGACGCAAAGACCACCAGCGCCAGCGCGATCCAGCCGCGTCCCGCGCTCATGTTCTCGACCCATTGCGGCGTGTAGACGAGCGACAGGTGGCCGCCGGCAAGCCCGGCGCAAGCGCCGCCGAAGATCACGGCGAGGTAACGGTAGCGGATGACCTTGATGCCGAGCGCATGCGCCGACACGTGGCTGTCGCCGATCGAGCGCAGCGTCAGGCCAGTGCGCGTCCTGAACAGAAACCACATCACGGCGGCGGTGAGCCCGATCGAGACGTAGAACAACGGATCCTGGCCGAAGATCAGCTTGCCGACGACCGGTATCGAGCTCAGGCCGGGGATGTCGAGGTTCGGCAGCCTGACGCCAGGCTGGCCGACGAAGCTGGTGCCGATCATGCCGGAGAGGCCAAGCCCGAGCAGCGTAAGCGACAGGCCGGTCGCCACCTGGTTGGTCGCCAGGGAAAGCGTCATGACGGCGAAGAGCAGCGAAAACAGCGCGCCGACGACGATTGCGGCAAGCAGCCCGATCCAGGGAGATCCGGTAAGATAGCCCGCGCCGAAGCCGCCGACGGCGCCCATGATCATCATGCCCTCGACGCCGAGGTTGAGCACGCCGGAGCGTTCCACCACCAGCTCGCCGATCGCCGCGATCAAGAGCGGCGTCGCCGCGGTCGCGATGGTCAAAAGGATGTTGACGGTGATGTCCATCAGCGTGCCTCCTCCAGCTTGGGCGCGGCCTCGAGTTGTGGCGCGGCAAAGCCGATCAGACGAATGCGATAATGAATGAGCGTGTCGCAGCCGAGCACGAAGAACAAAAGCATGCCCTGGAACACGCGCGCCACCTTGTCGGAGATGCCGAGCGCGCTCTGCACCGCCTCTCCGCCGAGATAGGTCAGCGCCAGCACCAGGCCTGCCGCGACGATGCCGAGCGGATTGAGCCGTCCGAGGAAGGCGACGATGATGGCGGTGAAGCCATAGCCGGGCGAGATCACCGGCTGTAGCTGGCCGATGGCGCCCGAGACTTCCGAGATACCGGCAAGGCCAGCCAATGCGCCGGACAGCAGGAAAGTAAAGAAGACCATCTTGCTGAAGCCGAAGCCGGCGAAGCGACCTGCCCTCGGGCTCGAGCCCAGCACGCGGACCTCGAAACCTTTCAGCATGCGGCTCATCATCAGCCAGACCGTGACCGCGGCGACCAGCGCGAAGACGAAGCCCCAATTGGCGCGGCCGGCATCCGGCATCAATTCCGGCAGGACGGCCGAGTCGCCGAACTGGATGGTCTGCGGGAAGCCGTGGCCCTGCGGGTCGCGCCACGGTCCGCGCACCAGCCAGTCGAGGAAGAGCTGCGCCACATAGACCAGCATCAGGCTGGTCAGGATCTCGTTGGTGCTGAAGCGGGTTTTCAGCAGCGCCGGGATGGCCGCATAGAGGGCGCCGCCGACCATGCCGAGCAAGAGCATCAGCGGCAGCACCAGCGGACCTTCGAATTCGGGGAACAGCACCGGGATGATCGAGCCGAAAATGCCGCCCAGAATGAACTGGCCTTCGGCGCCGATGTTCCAGATGTTGGCCTTGTAGCAAACCGACAGGCCGACGGCGATCAGGATCAGCGGCGCCGCCTTGATGGCCAGTTCATGCAGCTGCCAGATCTCGCTGATCGGCTGAACAAAGTAGACATTGAAGGCATTGAGCGGATTGACGCCGAGCAACGCGAACATGATGGCGCCGGCAATGATCGTCAGCGCGAAGGCGATGAAGGGCGAGAGCACCGAAAACAGCGCCGAGCGCTGCGGGCGTTTGACCAGTTCGAGGCGCATCATGCCGTCTCCATGCTGTGTTCGGCGTGGCCGGGCTCGGCGCCGCCCATCAACAGGCCAATCCTCTCGAAGGTGGCTTCGGCGATCGGCAGCGGCGCGGACAATTCGCCGTTGTGCATGACCGCGATCGCGTCCGACAGCTCGAACAATTCGTCGAGGTCCTGGCTGATGACGAGAACCGCCGAGCCGCTGCGGGCAAGCTCGATCAGCGCCTGGCGGATATGGGCGGCGGCACCGGCGTCGACGCCCCAGGTCGGCTGGTTGACGACCATCACGCTCGGCTTGCGGTCGAGCTCGCGGCCGACGATGAACTTCTGCAGATTGCCGCCGGACAGCGCCGCAGCCTCCGGATCGGGAGCGCTCTTGCGCACGTCCATCGCGGCAATGATGCGCTGGGCGGCGCTGTAGACGGAAGCGTTCCTGACCATGCCGCCGGAGCCGACGAAGGACTTGCCGTCGGTGGCATGGCGCGACAGCAAAAGGTTCTCCGACAGCTTCATCCGCGGCGCCGCGCCGTGACCGAGCCGTTCCTCCGGCACGAAGGCGGCGCCCATCAGCCGCCGGCCGGTGATCGACACGCCGCCCGCATCCTTGCCGCGGATGCGCACGGAACCGGGATCCTGCTGCAGCACCTCGCCGGAGACGGATTCGAAAAACTCGCCCTGGCCGTTGCCGGCGACACCGGCGATGCCGATCACCTCGCCGGCGCGTACCGAAAGATTGATGTTCTTGAGCGGAATGGCGAACGGCGTCGCCGGCTTGCGGGTAAGCCCGCGGATCTCCAGCAATGCCGGCGCGGTCTCGATGCCCTTGGCCGGCGCGCGCACCACTGCCTTGACCTCATTGCCGACCATCATGCGGGCTAGCGACGCGGCCGTCTCCTGGCGCGGGTTGCAGTGGCCGACGACCTTGCCGTGGCGCAGCACCGTGGCGCGATCGCAGATGCGTTTGACCTCTTCCAGCCGGTGCGAGATGTAAAGGATCGACTTGCCTTCAGCGCGAAGCCGCTCCAGCGTTTCGAACAGCTTGTCGGCTTCCTGAGGCGTCAGCACCGAAGTCGGCTCGTCGAGGATGATGAGTTGGGGCGTCTGTAAGAGGCAACGGATGATCTCGATGCGCTGGCGCTCGCCAACGGAAAGATCGCCGACCAGCGATTCCGGATCGAGCGGCAGGCCGTAGCTGTAGGAGAGCGCCCGCGCCTTCGCGGCAATCGCGCTGATCGGCGAGCCGTCGTTCAGCGAAAGCGCGATGTTCTCGGCCGCCGTCAGCGCTTCGAACAGCGAGAAATGCTGGAAGACCATGCCGATGCCAAGCTTCTTGGCGAGGCCGGGGCTGGTGATCCTGACGGCTTGGCCGTTCCAGAAAATTTCACCCGAATTCGGTTCCAGCGAGCCGAACAGCATCTTCACCAGCGTCGACTTGCCGGCGCCGTTCTCGCCGAGCAGGGCGTGGATCTCGCCCTTCGCGATGTTGAGGTCGATATGGTTGCACGCCGTCAGCGTGCCGAAAATCTTCGTAAGGCCACGAACCTCCAGCAGGTTCGCCCTGTCATGATTTGCACTCACAGTGCCTCCCATCCAGTTACCCGGATATGTTCTGTGTTCCCGCTGGTATCGTATGCGCGGCCGGCTTCGGTCGGAAAGCGGCACGCAACTTGAAAGAGCTTCAAGAATTCCAGCGGAAACTCAAGGGGTAAGATAGGCCTGTTCAGGGCAAGAGGGAAACCAGTAAGCTTGTCGGGGAAACCACTGCCTTGAGGCGCGGCAAGGCGCTGAAAAACAAGGCAGCCGGGTTAGGGGATGAGGATGGTTGTGCCCGTCGTCTTGCGGCCCTCGAGATCGGACTGCGCTTGTGCCGCGTCCTTCAGCGCGTAGCGCTGGTTGATCTTAACCTCGACGGCGCCGCTCAGCACTACCTCGAACAGCGCTTGCGCCGAGGCCACAAGGTCCTCGCGTTTGGCGTTGTAGACGAAGATTGTCGGGCGGGTCGCATAGAGCGAGCCTTTCTGCGCCAGAAGCGACATCGGGAAAGGCGGGATCGGCCCGGACGACTGGCCGAAGCTGACAAACATGCCAAGCGGCCTCAGGCAGTCGAGCGAAGCGGGAAAAGTGTCGTTGCCGACGGAATCATAGACGACGTCGCACTTTTTGCCGCCGGTGATGGCGGCGACGCCGGCGACGAAATCCTGCTCCTTGTAATTGATGACATGGTCGAAGCCATGCGCCTTGGCGAGCTCGACCTTGTCTGCGGAGCTCGCCGTGCCGATCACCGTCGCGCCGAGATGCTTTGCCCATTGGCCCAGGATCAGGCCGACACCGCCGGCCGCGGCATGGTAGAGGATCGTGTCGCCCGCCTTCACCTTATAGGTGCGGCGCAGCAGATATTCAGCCGTCATGCCTTTCAGCATCATGGCCGCCGCCTGCTCGTCGCTGATGCCGTCCGGCACCTTGACCACGCGGTCGGCGGCGATCACGCGTTCTTCCGAATAGGCGCCGACATTGACGGCATAGGCGATGCGATCACCGGGCCTCAGCCAGTCGACGCCGACGCCAACGGCCAGCACCACACCCGCCGCCTCGCCGCCCGGAATCAGCGGAAACCCGCCCGGCGGCGGGTAGAGGCCCGAGCGATGGTAGACGTCGATGAAGTTGAGGCCCATCGCGGTATGCCTGATCAGAATCTGCCCGGCGCCCGGCTGGCCGGGATCCGAATCCTCATAGGTCAGGACCTCGGGGCCGCCATGGGCGTGAATGCGGATCGCTTTGGACATTGCTCAACTTTCTCGGAAAAGGACGGAAGCTGGATATCGAGTCAGGATTTCCTGGCGCCAAGATTGGGGAACATCTGCATGATGCCCCCGATGCAGGCGAGATAGAGCCCGGTAACCGTAATGCCGGCCTTGGTGAACATGCTGACCTGCTCGCTCAGAACCCCGATCTTGTCATAGAACGAGGCAAGTGCGGCCTGTGCCAATGCAAGCGCGCCGAAGGCGCACCATAACAGCGTCATGCCGAGATTGATCGGCCTGAGCCGCACCACCCGTACCGGGTGGATGAAGTTGATCGGCAGGAAGGTGAGAATACCGGCGACCACGACCACGGCGAAGGAAACCCACTGCCCCGGCTCGATGACAAAGAGCGTGAACACCACCATGTTCCAGACGACCGGGAACCCCTTGAAGAAGTTCTCCTTCGTCTTCATGCCGGTGTCGGCGTAGTAGATCGCGCTGGAGACGACGATGATCGCCGCCGACAGGAACGACAGGTTCTCGCCCATCAAGCCGCGCTGGTAGAGCGCGAAGGCCGGAATAAGCACGTAGGTCACGTAGTCGATGATGTTATCGAGGAGCTCGCCCGACCATGTCGGCAGGATCTCCTTGACTTCGAGCTTCCTGGCGATCGGGCCGTCGATGCCGTCGACGAAGAGCGCCAGCCCTAGCCACCAGAACATTGCCGTCCAACGTCCCTCGCTCGCCGCCACCAGCGACAGGAAGGCGAGGAACGAGCCGGACGCAGTCAGCAGGTGCACGGAAAAAGCCCGCGCCTGCGGCCACGTCACTTTCTTCTTCGGCCGCGGAATCCGCTCCGCGATTTTCTTGGCCGCATTCCGGGCCGCTGTGTTCTTGCTCACGGGCCTCGCCAATCCAGCTTGCATATCTCGGCCGAACGGCCGGCGAAATTCCAATTGCGGCCGAAGGCGCGCATCTTGCTCTTGTCGGACTTCGCCACGATGATTTCCGGTGCGATCCAGTATTCGGAATTGGTAATGACGGTGTCCTTCTCGCGGTCCTTGCCGGGTATCGGCGTCACCGCGCCGTCGATAATCCGCGGTATCTGGAAAACGCGCGTCCTGTCACGCGTCTCATAGGTGATCGGCACCTGTTCCACGCCAAGGAAGTTTCCAACCAGAATCGACAGCAGCGAAGTGGTCCCGCCCGCCTTGCCGGTGAAGATTTTTGTCAGGGCTTTCACGGCATAGATGGAGGCGCGCTTGTCGATGAACAGGCCGGCGCTCCAGTTGCCGCGGCTCATATAGCCCGGGATTTCCATGACCAGACCAAGATTAAGGCCGGAAAGATCGACCTCGCCGAAGTGGCCGGCGTCGATGCGGAACCCGGCCCACGTCTGGCAATAGCCTTCGGTCGGCGGATGGCTGCCGAGCGACAGAACGCAGGGGCAGAAAACCGTGCAATTGCAGGAGAGTACCAGCTCTCCCTTCATCGCCCAGCTCTGATCGGCCATCGAATTCTCCCTCACGCGGAAACTAATAGCAGGGCGGCGGCCCACACAAGCAGTATCGCACCGGAAACCTGGCTGGCCACCCTGCCCGCGGTCTGTTTTTCGATCAAAGCGAACAGGCTGATCAGCGCCATCCAGAAGATGTTCATCGCGCCCACGGCGAACATGACCAGCATCAGCGCCCAGCAACAGCCGAGACACCAGACGCCCTGCTCCACTCCCAGGCGAAAGACACGCCCCGGCTTCGCGCTCCAGTTGGCAAACAGGATCGAGAACGGGTTGCGGCATCTCTTGAGGCACGCCTGCTTCAAGCCGCTGAACTGATAGAGGCCGGCGATCGCCAAGGCGACGGCCCCGGCAATCCCGACGACGGGATCGAGCACCTGTCCCGCGGCGGCAAAGCCATAGACCGTGAGCGTCAGCGCGGCGAAGGCCACTGAGGCGGCAAGCCAGGTCGCAAGGTATCCCATCACCAGAACCAGCGGATGGACGACGGGCTCGCCCTTGATCCGGGCGGTATCGGCAATCTCGCAATAGGTGCGGATCATCGGCGCCGCCGAGGGCAGCATCGTCGCCACCGCCATTATGAACCACATCAGGACGAGCGCCGACGCCGCCAACGAGCCTGAAAGCGGCGCCGGCGCAAGGCACAAAGCGAAGAAACGGTCGAGGAAATCCGGCAGCGGCAATGGCGGCAGGTTCTTCAGCAGCGCATCGCCCGGAGCGCCGCCGGCAACGCGGCTTTCGGCGCCGCGAATAGCCATGGCAGCGAGGATCCACCAGGCAAGCACGACGCCCGCACCGATAGTGAGCATCACGGCAAGGCGGGGGCTGCGCGCCAGTCCCGCCGTGGCGCGGCCGGCGCGGTCGAGATGGCGGAAATCGTGCTCCTGGGCGCTCATGCCAATCGAATGGGCCGAATCGCCGCGTTGATCAAGTCCGCCGATCTGCCCTATACCGCATGCAGGCCGACGGGCCGCCATCAACATGGAAGCCTGGTGTGGAGCAGAGTGACAAAGCCCGAATATTGATCGCCGGCAGCGGCCCGGCCGGCCTGATCGCGGCACTCGGCTTTGCCGAGGCAGGCTTTGCCGTGACGTTGGCTGGCCCCGAGGCCGCCGGGGGCGATGGCCGCACCACCGCCCTTATGAACCCTGCTCTCAAGGTGCTCGACCACCTGGGCGTGCTGGACGAACTCAGACCGCAGGCGGCGCCGCTGAAAATGATGCGCATCGTCGACGCAACGCGCCGGCTGATCCGCAGCCCGACCGTCACCTTCCGCGCCAGCGAAATCGGCGAGGAGCAGTTCGGGCTCAACCTGCCGAACAAAATCCTGATCCCGGTGCTTGCCAAGAAGGTCGCCGCAAATCCCGGCATCGAGTGGCGAAAGTCGATGGTCGATGCCTGGCGGCTCGACGCCGACCACGCACATGCGAGCCTCGCCGATGGCAGTGAGGTCTCGGCATCGCTGGCGGTTGCCGCCGACGGGCGCCTGTCGCCGGCGCGCGAGGCCGCCGGCATCAAAGCCTCCGCCCGACCCTATCCTCAGTCGGCGCTCGTTCTCAATTTCAGCCATCGCAGCGAGCATGGCTTCATCTCGACCGAATTCCATACCGAGACCGGGCCGTTCACGCAGGTGCCGCTGCTGGGCAAGCGCTCCAGTCTCGTCTGGGTGGTGAAGCCGGAAACGGCACAGGAACTGGCCGCGCTCGACGATGCCACGCTGTCTGTTCGGGTCGAAGAGCAAATGCAGTCCATGCTCGGCCGGGTCTCGGTCGAGCCCGGCCGCCAAGTCTACCCGCTTTCGGCGGCCTCGCCCGGTCGGTTCGCGCAAAACCGTGTGGCGCTTGTCGGCGAGGCTGCTCATGTCTTCCCGCCGATCGGGGCACAAGGCCTCAATCTCGGCATCAGGGATATCGACGATCTAATTGGAATCGCCAGCGAAAATCGCGACGATCCCGGGTCGAGGCTGAGCCTTGCCGCCTACGACACGCGGCGCCGTCCGGACATCCTGGCGCGCAGCAGTGCGGTGAACTTGCTCAACATGTCGCTGCTGTCCGACATGCTCACGGCGCAGCTTGCGCGCAGCGCCGGCCTCAACGTGCTGGGCAGCTTCGCGCCGCTGCGCGCCTTCTTCATGCGCGAAGGCCTGCGGCCGGGAAGCGGTTTTCGGGCGCTCGCCGGCGGCTTCAGGAAACAGGCCGCGCGCTGAGGCACATTTGCAAACTACCGCTTTCGGCCGAGGATTGCGCCCGCTGATAGGTAGCTTGGTGGGCCAGGGCGTCGGTAAAGCATTGCATTGGAGCAACGTCTGCGCCAAATCGTACCAAGCCGAAAGTCGGGGTCGATTTTTGAGCGCGTGACGTGTAGATTCAAGACCTTAGGCGCCCTGTGCGCGCAAGCCGCTGCGGCGCCTCGGGACCGAAGTGGTGAGTGCGATGAAGACGGCCAAATTCGCGATCGGACAAGTTGTTCGCCACCGGCTGTTTCCGTTCCGTGGCGTGATCTTCGACGTCGATCCGCAATTCGCCAACACCGAAGAATGGTATGAAGCGATCCCGGCGGACATGCGTCCAAGCAAGGACCAGCCTTTCTATCACCTTCTCGCCGAGAACTCCGAGACAGAGTACATCGCTTATGTATCGGAGCAGAACCTGCTCGAGGATCGGTCGGGCGAGCCGGTGCGGCACCCGCAGATCGGCGAGATGTTCGACAAGCTGCCCGACGGGCGCTACGAGCCGAAAGGTCACTCGAAACACTGACGGCTGGACAAGCGACAACAAAAAAGCGGGGCGCCTGCCCCGCTTTTTGCATGCTGGAGAAACGCTCCAACAATCAGTTGGCGGTCTTCGCCTTGTCCTGCTCTTCCTTAAGCTTCTTGGCGAAGTCCTGGTTGTTCTTGGCGACGAAGTCCTGCAGCTTCTTTTGGCGGTCCTCGATGTCCGACTGCTGCAGCGGCGGGCCGTCATAGGCGCCGCTGAAGCCCGTCAGCGCAACCTTTATCGGGTTCGGCTGGTTCTGGAAATTGACCGAGGTGAGCGTGATCTGCTGGCCCTTCTTGAAAGACGCGACAAGCTGGTCGGTCAGCGGCACTTCGGCCACGCAGCGATCCGGGAAGCAGATCACATAGTCGAGCTTCTGCGCCTTGCCGGAATCGATCTGCAGGACGATGCCCGGAGGAACGAGACGGCCGGTCGGCACCGTCACCTGGAACACCTTACGGTTCACTTTGCCCTTGAGCTCGATCAGGCTGACGCCGGTGACGAGCTGGCCATTGCCGGCGGTGACGATGTTCTGCACGTTGCAGATATCGACGTCTTCCTGCTTGGTGCAGGCCTTGAACCAGCCCTGCGGAATCTGCGGCGGCTGCTGGGCGGAAGCGGTGAAAAGCCCGGCGCCCAGAACGCCGACCACGCCTGCGGCCAGCACCGAAAGGCGATACGCGTTGCTCGTCATATGGTGCACTTTCCTCTCAAATGATCCCGGGGACCGGCTTCTTCCTGCCGTGTGGTCCCGCTACCTGTTGCCCAAATGAGGCAACAGCATGACTTCGGAGCGCGTGTTACACTGCCAGCGACGCCGAATCCAGCCCGGTTTCCGCGTTTTCTTGCCGCTTCTCCTGCCCTGGACGAACCTCCATCGGCGATGCGCCGACTGAACCAAGCGACCGGCGTGCGCCGATTCAATCGGGGAGCGAAATGCTCTAGGGTGCATGTCGAATCACCAAGCTGCCCGGCAAGGAGACGGTCATGGACCGCGTTCTCGTTCGGCTGATCGCCGCGACCTCGTTTCTGGCCCTCTCGCTGCTTCCGGCTTTGTCGGAACCGAAGCACGGCATCGCCATGCAGGGCGAGCCGGCGCTGCCTGCGGACTATACGCATTTCGACTACGTCAATCCCGATGCGCCGAAGGGCGGCAGCGTCACCTATTGCGTCGTCGGCAGTTTCGACAATCTCAACCCCTTCATCCTGAAGAGCCTGCGCACCACCGCGCGCGGCATGATCGACACGGTCTACGGCAACCTGGTCTTCGAGCCGTTGATGCAGCGCAACTACAACGAGCCCTTCAGCCTCTACGGCCTGCTCGCCGACAGCGCCGACATGGACCCGGGTCGCAAGAGCATCGAGTTCCACCTCAATCCCAAGGCCAAATGGTCGGACGGCCAGCCTGTGACGCCGGAGGACGTGCTGTTCACCTACGATGTCTTCAAGGACAAGGGCCGCCCGCCTTACAGCGATCGCATGAGCATGATTGCCAGGCTGGAGAAGACCGGCGACCACAGCGTGAAGTTCACCTTCAACGAAAAGGCCAATCGCGAATTTCCGCTGATCGTCGCGCTGACGCCGATCATCCCCAAGCACGCCTTCGACAAGGAGACTTTCGACAAGACCACGCTGAAGCCGCTGATCGGCAGCGGCCCCTATACCGTGGACAAGGTGCAGCCTGGGCAGCGCATCGTGTTCAAGCGCAATCCCAATTATTGGGGCAAGGACATCCCATCGAAGCGCGGCTTCGACAATTTCGACCAGATCACCATCGAGTATTTCCTCAACGCCAACGCCAAGACGGAAGCGTTCAAGAAAGGCATCTGTGCCCTCGACGACGAGACCGATCCGGTCAAGCGCGACCGCGATATCGACTTCCCGGCCTTTCGCAAGGGTGATGTGAAGCAGGAATATTTCGACACCGGTATTCCGCCGGTGGTGACGGGCTTCCTGTTCAACACCAGGCTGCCGAAGTTTTCCAATCCGGTCGTGCGGCGTGCGCTCGGCATGCTCTACGACTTCGAATGGGCCAACAAAAACCTGTTCGCCGGCAAGTTCAATCGAACCATGAGCTTCTGGCAGAACTCGGAATTGTCCGCGCTCGGCCATCCCGCCGACGAGCGGGAGAAGGCGCTGCTTGCCCCCTACCCCGGCCGCGTCCCTGCCGAGGTGATGGACGGAACCTGGCGGCCGCCGGTCACCGACGGCTCCGGCCAGGACCGCAGGGTGCTGCGAGCGGCTTTCGAGCTCCTGAAAAGCGCTGGCTATCACGTAGAGGACGGCCGGATGCTCGACCCTGAAGGCAATCCCTTTGGCTTCGAGATCATGACGTCATCGCAGGACGAGGAGCGGCTTGCGGCTCTCTATCAGCGCACGCTGGAGAAGATCGGCATCGATGTAACCATCCGCGGCCTCGACGGCGATCAAATCCAGTCGCGCAAACAGCGCTTCGACTTCGAGGTGCTGATCGGCACAAGCGGTTTCAACAATTCGCTCTCGCCCGGCAGCGAGCAGGTGGGGCGCTGGGGATCCGTCGCCGCCAAGCAGGAGGGTTCATTCAACCTGGCCGGCGTCGCCGATCCCGCGGTCGACGCGGCGATCAACGCGATGCTGAATGCCCGCACGAAGGAAGACTATGTCGCCGCGGTGCACGTTCTCGATCGGTTGCTGATATCGGGCAACTACATGGTGCCCATGCAATACAACACGCAGCAGTGGCTGGCTTACTGGAGCTACCTGGAACATCCGCAAAAGACGCCCATATTCGGCTATCAGCTGCCGACATGGTGGCGAAAGCCCAACTGACGCGATCCCCCGCCTGACACCGACCAAGCAAGGAGACGAGCATGAGCGCGGAGAACTCGATCACCATCGATGTGGTGTCGGATGTCGTCTGTCCCTGGTGCTTCATCGGCCAGAAGCGGCTGGACAGGGCGATCGCCGCTGCCGGCGATATCGACGTGCACGTGCGCTGGCGGCCGTTCCAGCTCGATCCGACCATTCCGCAAGGCGGCATGGATCGCCGCGAATACATGCTGGGCAAATTCGGCAGCGAGGAACGCATCCAGCAGATCCATGCGCGCATTGAGCCGCTCGGCGAGGCGGAAGGGATCCATTTCGCCTTCGGCGCCATCAAGGTCGCTCCCAACACGCTGGACGCCCACCGCGTTATCCGTTGGGCGGGGCCTGCCGGCGAGGACGTGCAGAACCGGCTGGTGCGACGCCTCTTCCAGCTGAATTTCGAGGAAGGCGCCAATCTCGGCGACCATGCCGTCCTAACCGACGCCGCCCGCGAAGCCGGCATGGACGGTTCCGTGGTCGAGACGCTGCTGCCCACGGATGCCGATGTCGAGGCGGTGCGCAACGAAATCGCCACCGCCTCGCGCATGGGTATCACCGGCGTGCCCTGTTTCCTGCTCGAAGCCAAATATGCCGTTATGGGCGCGCAGGACGCCGACACGCTGGCCGATGCTATCCGCCAGGTCGCTGCGGCCAAGGCGCGCGGTGAGCTCGAAACGGCGGGCTAAACCAAGTTCGCATCACCCCTCCGCCTAGCGGACGCGGAAGTCTGCTGAGAGAGATCCCCGCGGTCTACGGCGTTGATTCGAGGTAGCCCGAGGTCTCCTGACGGCCACTTTCGAGCCCTTCAACCCGTGGACCAGCCGAGCATCGGGCTGAATATCCCTTCACAAAACCGTGTTTTCGGCTTCCCCTGGGGAAAGTCCTTTCCAGCCGAAACTCTGTTCCCAAACGGCTGAAACAAAACACGAATTCCCCGCCGATGGATATCAGCCGGCAAAGCTTTTCTGTTGCCTTCATGCCACGGCCGGTAACCCTGTTCCCATTCGGAGGAAGAAAATTAATGGAAAATGATCAATTGGTGTTACCATGTGTAACAAAACAGGAAAGGTTCGGGCGGGATCGTGATTCGGGTCGGTAGACCGCGACGTACAGTACCGGAGCAAACATCCAGCGAGGCGGCAAGGCCCTCGCCCCTGACGCCGGTATCGTCGATGCGCACATTCTGGGGGCTGATGCGAGCCTACTGGTTCTCCGACCGGTGGAAGGAAGCCTGGACCCTCACCCTCGTCATCGCGCTGCTGACAGCGCTCTCCAGCAAGGCTGGCGTGTGGTTTGCCATGGCATCGGGCGAGCTGGTGAATTCGATCGCCTTCTTCCACGACGCCGCCAATATCAATCCGCTCCAGACGCTTCTTACCAATGCCGGCATATTGGTGCTGTTGGTCGTGCTCAAGGACGCCGGCTTCACCGGAGTGCGAAATCTCGTTTCCGCAACCTTGCATCGCAAATGGCGGGGCTGGCTGAACAGCCAATTCAACCGGGCGCTGCTCGACGGCAACCATACCCATTTCCATGCCCAGCATGGCTCGGTTGCCGGCGGTATCGTCGCTCCCGACAACATCGACC
>NZ_RZSF01000141.1:0-16201 GCF_004023325.1 Mesorhizobium sp. M1A.F.Ca.ET.072.01.1.1
CCATCAGCCTTGGCCGGCGGTCGGCGTGTATATGCGGCGTCCACCAGGGCGAAGCGGCGGTCATGGGCGGGAAAATCGCCGATGAGGCTGGCGGTTCGTCGCAAGATGCGCTACGGCGCACGCGATGGCCGCCGTCGCCGCTTCGTGGGCAAAGACGCTTGCAGGCCGAAAAACTCGATTGGGATTGAATATCGTGGTCAAGGTCATCGCCAGTTCCTTACGCAAAGGCAACGTCGTCGATAAGGACGGCAAGCTCTATGTCATCCTCTTTGCCGAAAACATCCACCCTGGCAAGGGCACGCCGGTGACCCAGCTCGACATGCGCCGCATCGGCGACGGGGTGAAGATCTCGGAGCGCTACCGCACGACCGAGATGGTCGAGCGCGCCTATGTCGAGGAGCGCGAGCACACCTTCCTCTATTCCGACGGCGAAGGCTTCCATTTCATGAACCCGGAAAGCTACGACCAGGTCGTAGCCTCCGAAAGCGTGGTCGGCGACATGGCGCCCTACCTGCAGGAAGGCATGGCGGTGCAGTTGGCGCAGTTCAACGGCGCGCCGATCTCGCTGACGCTGCCGCAGCGCGCCGTCTTCGAGGTGGTCGATACCGAGCCGGTCACCAAGGGCCAGACGGCGTCTTCGTCCTACAAGCCTGCGGTGCTTTCCAACGGCGTGCGCACGGCCGTGCCGCCGCACATCACGACCGGCACGCGCGTGGTGGTGATGACCGCCGACGGCTCCTATGTCGAGCGCGCCAAGGACTGAGGGTACAGCAGTCAACTATCACAGCTCGCCTGCGGCCAGGCGGGCCTATCGTCAGCACGGTTTGTCCGCCGTCTGGGCGTGAGGCTCTGACCCGAAGCGGATTTGCGGTTGCCGCGACGTGAACGGCAGATCCGCGCCGCGGCGCCGGTGGTTCGACGCACCGCATCCCTCGAACGAAGCCGGAGTGCGCTCAACGCTAGATTGGCCGACCGATCCACCGCACGATTTCATAGGCAGGCATCGGGCGGCGAAAGCCCTTCAGCGTCAGTTCGCCAACAGGAACGGATTCGACCAGCGACTCGACAGCTCCGAGGACCCGTTGGCTAACAAGAATCTGGCGCGATTTGGCCTCCTCGCATAAACGGGCGGCATGGTTCGACACAGTGCCGATGACGGCATAGTCCGAGCGCTGATCAAAACCGATGCGCCCGATGGTTGCGTGGCCCCTGGCAATGCCGATCCCAAAGCCAAGCAAATAGTCCCGCTTGCGCCATCGCTCGGAATGCTCGTCAATCGCTTCGCGCATTGCGGCAGCCATCGAGACAGCTCTCTCGCTGTGGTCGGCACATGGCATTGGATCGTTGAAAACCACGACGATTCCGTCGCCCACGAACCGCTCGAGCGTCCCCTCGTGACGGACGATTTGTTCGCCGAGACAGGAATGATACTCGGCCAGAACTGTCATGACCTCTTCAGGTTCGGCGGTCTCTGCGAACGCCGTGAAGCCGCGCAAATCGCAAAAGACAACCGTCACCTCGCGGCGGTGGCTCTGCAAGAGCGCATCTCCATTGCCCGCCGCAACGATGAGGTCGGCGACCTGTTCGGGCAGGAACCGCCTGAGCCGCGCCATTCGCTCGAGCTCCGTCACCTGGCCGGCCACGGTTTGCTCGAGCGAGCGGTTCCAGTCGGAAAGTTGCGCGGCTTGGTCCTCGAGGCGTTTGGCTTGGCTCGCGACGGTGTCGTGAAGCGCCTTCTGGCGCAACATCGAGCGCACCCGCGCCAGCAGCGCCCTGTGCTCGAAGGGCTTTGTCAGATAGTCGTCGCCACCGGCGTCCAGTCCCTCGACCACGTCGCGCGTGTCGGCTTTCGCGGTGACCAGAATGACGGGGATCGATCGCAGCGATTGATCCTGCTTGAGCATGCGGACCACACTGATGCCGTCGAGCTTCGGCATCATGATGTCGAGCAGGATCAGATCCGGCGTGAGTTCGCGGGCTTTCGCAAGCCCCTCTTCACCATCGGCGGCGGTTACAACTTCATAGCCATTCGCCTCGAGACGCATGCGCAGGATCTCGAGGTTTTCCGGAGTATCGTCGACCGCGAGAATGCGAGGCGGATCGTGCAAGGTGTTGCCTCCCTCAAGAAAGGAAACCGCGAATCTCGGAAAGCAGCTGGCGTGGACTGAATGGCTTGGCAATGTAACCATCGCACCCAGCAGCAAGGGCTTTCGCCTTGTCGCCCGACAACGCGTAGGAGGTGACGGCGATAATCGGAATGTGCCGGAGCGCCGGGTCGGCCTTGATGCGGCGGGCCGCTTCATACCCGTCGATCACCGGGAGCTGAATGTCCATAAGGATCAGGTCTGGCCTGTGTGCTGCAGCTGCAGCGATGCCGGCGGCACCGTCCGCCGCCTCGATCAGTTCGTATTCGGTGGTGGCAATGAGATCGCGGATGATTTGGCGGTTGTCCTCGGTGTCTTCGACCATCAGGATTCGTTTGCTCATGCGGCCCTCACGTCCTCATTCATCCTGATCGGGACCTTCAGACGGAATGTCGACCCTGACCCGATCACGGACTCGACGTCTAAGGTTCCGCCATGCATTTCGGCGATGCGCTTCGAGATCGCCAGGCCAAGACCTGTGCCACCCTTCTGCCTAGTGCTGCTGTTGTCGACTTGCTGGAATTCTTCGAAGATAAGAGCCTGGTCTTTGGACGCAATACCGGGACCGGTGTCTCGGACGGCGATCTCGAAGCGCCCATCGACTGCATCGGCAAGAATATCGACTGCACCCGTTTCGGTGAACTTGACGGCATTGCCTGCGAGATTGAGCAGAATCTGCGTCAAACGGCGTTCGTCCCCACGGCCGATTGGAAGGTTCTCGGCAACAGTCGCTGAAAGCTCAAGACCCTTCGCCCGTGCGAGCGGCTCGACCGCCGTAACGGTCGATCGGACAATCTGCGCGACGGAGTAGTCCTCGATCGCCAGCGTGAGCTGGCCGGCTTCGATCTTGGACAGGTCGAGCACGTCGTTGATGAGCCCGAGGAGGTGACGGCCGTTTGCCTGCACACGCGCGACGGTCGCCTTTGCCTTGTCCGGGAGTTCGCCATAGATGCCGTCGACCAGCAGTTCTGTGAAGCCCAGAACTGAATTGAGCGGCGTCCTGAGCTCGTGGCTCATATTCGCCAGGAACTGGGACTTGTGGCGGCTGGCTGCTTCCAGCTCCTCGCCTTTCTCCTCGATCTCGCGGAACAGCTTGGCATTCTGGATCGCGACCACCGATTGGGCTGCGAAGGTCTCCAACAGGTGAACAACTTGCTCATCGAAGGCGCCTGGCTTGTGGCGCCTGACGACCAATGCACCGACGATCTTGTTGGGCCTCAGCAGCGGAACGATCAGGATGCCGCGATATCCGGCGTCGAGGATCGTCTTTCTCACAAGGAAGGATGAGGTTTCCTTGCTGAGGTCGGGAAACTGCACCGGCATGCACCGTCCGGGCGCGTCGCCAATACCCATATCGGCCAGCCCGATCGTCTGCTGCGAGACTGCCGCGATAAGCTCATCGCTCATCCCAAAGTTGGCGCGCGGACGGAATTGCTGCCGCGTGCTGCTGAACACGTAGATGGTGCCAGCATCCGTCGCCGACAACTGGACCGCCTTGGCGACGATCGTCTTCAGCACCGTGTCGAGATCCAGCGTCGAATTGACCGCCTTGCTCACTTCGCCAAGCGCCTCGAGCTCACCGACCGACGCCGCAAGCTCGCGCGTCCGTGCCTGCACCGCCTCGAAGAGCCGCGCATTTTCGATGGCGATCACGGCCTGGTCGGCGAATGTCTCGACGAGCGCGATCTCTTTGGGACTGAACGGTTGCGGTTCAGCCCTCGTCATGACGAATACGCCAACGAGATCACCTTCCCGCAACAGCGGGGCAGCGAGGACGGTGCGGAATCCGCCTGCCTCAGCGATCAAGGCGACGCGGTAGTCCGGATCAGCGGTCACGTCTTCGATTTGCACGATCCGCCGTTCTTCGATTACGCGCCCTACGGCGGAGCCTCGCCCAGCGGCAAGCGCTGGAAGTGGATTGGCGTCGACATAGGCACGGAAACTGGGCGGGTAGCCAAGCGTCGACACATAGCGGAATACGCCATCAAGCAACTGCACGATGCCACCCTTGTCGGCGCGACAGAGCCTGACAGCCGATTCCACCAACGTATCGAGCACGACCTGGAGATCGAAGGTAGAGCGGCTGATGACCTTCAGAACGTCTGCAGTGGCTGTCTGCTGCTGAAGGGCTTCATCGAGCTGCTGGGTGCGTGTCTCAATCTCCTGATACAGGCGCCCCAGCTGGTCGGAGGTCTGGTTGACGTTAGCGGCGAGCACTCCAAGTTCGTCGCGATTGGCGACGGCAACCCGTTGCGCGAAGTCGCCGGCCGCTATCTGGCTGAGACGCGTCTCGATCTTCTTGACCGGTTCGATCAACGACCAGGAGATGATGTAACCGAGCCCCAACGCCAGCAGGATACTGCCCACGGCAAACGAAACCACGATCAGTCTGGACGTGCCGTACGCACCCTCGGTCGTTTCGATGGCCGCCACCATGTCGGCTTCGGCCATGTTGACCAGCTGGTTTGTCAGCCGCTCGAGGCGATCAGCCGACGGTATGATTTCATCAAGCTGGACCTTGCGCGCCTCCTCGGTACGGCCGGCGCGGACAAGCTCTGCCACGTGCGTCACCCCGGCCGTCAGTTTTTCGTACTCTTGTCTGACCTGGCCAAGCACTTCCACCTCGGCTTTGGCGACGAACTCCATGCGCTCGAGGTCGTAGCCGAACTGATTGAGCTGGCGCAGCGCCGTATCCAGCATGCGGTTATCCTGTAGCAATAGGGCGGTGGAGATACCGTAGAGCTGGGTGGTCGTATCGTGCTGTACTTGGCGGTAGGCCGCGATCCTGCGCTGCAGCTTGATCAGCTCGTTGGTCTGATCGTTGACCCCACTCAGCACCTGCAACCCGACGGCACCGAGCACGATCAGCAGGCCGACGATCGACAGGAACGCGATCAAGAGCTTGGTCTGGACGCGCGCCGGCAGCCGGGCAACCCAGCCAACGAGCCAGTTCGTTATGCTATTTGGTTTCGTCCAAGAGGCCGAGAAGGTCACCCCGGAACTCCTCCAAGTCGAACCGGACGCCAAGATATTGTACTCGCAAGATGCCATTCGGGTCTACGAGCGAGGTCAACAAGGTATGGTCGACATCACCGTTGGCCGCCTGCTTCGCGAAGACCCCATATTTCCGTCCAACCTCATGGACAGTCGCCGGATCGCCGGTAAGAAACGACCAGCCCTTCAGATCGGCGCCAAAATTCTGCGCATATTGCTTCAAAACATCGGACGTATCGCGCTCCGGGTCGACCGTGATCGAAATGAAGGCGATCTTGGGTCCGAACGCACTGCCCAACTTTTCCTGCACGCTGGCCATCTGGGCGGTCAGCATGGGACAGACGTCGGTACAGTGCGTATAGATGAATGCAATGGCGATCACCCTGCCGCGAAAGTCGTGCAGCGAGACGCGCTCCCGGTCCTGCGACGTCAGCGTAAAGTCTGGAGCCGGTCCGATTGCCGGCAATCGCTCATCGTGCTGCGCATCATGCGCCTGCGCTGGCCCGGCCATCAGCGCCAGCAGCAAGATACGGGCCGCCAATACGCTCACGTCTTGAGCTCGCGCTTCAGCTGCTCCAGGAATCGCCAGTCTGTTCCCTCGGCGATGATCTGCTGTGGGCTCGACTTGATCATGCCCGTCTCCTGCATGCGCAACGCGTAGAAGCGCATCGAGGCTTCGGCATCGTAGTCCCGCCATACGTCGTACCGCGTGTCGCTCAGCGTTTGCAGGGCGATTTCGTAGCTGGGGACGAAACCTCGATCGACCATTTGCGCTGCACTCCATGCGGGGTCCGAAATGCATAGGTCGGCGCCCTTGAGGATGGCCCTGAGCACGCGCTTGGTCGCCACCGGGTATCTGCTCACGTAGTCCGCAGCGGCCGAGGTCATGCAGCAGAAGTGCTGCGACCAAGGGCGATCAAGGGTCGTGTTGAGGATCGTGTGGCCGATTCTCTTGGCGCGCAGTTGCTGCGTCTCAGGCGGCGTGAAGAGATATGCATCGAACTTTCCGTCGGCGAAGGCTTCCACCGGCTTGCTTTCCTCGACCCATTCGATGTCGTTGACGGGATCCAGTCCAATATAGGCGGCCATCAGGGTGACCAGCACGCGCGACGGCGCATGGATGTCATGCATGCCCACCCGTTTGCCCTTGAGATCCGGGATGCCTTGGATGCTGTCGTTGGCGATCAGCTCGAGGCACCCGGAATGCAGACCGCCAAGCACCCTGATTGGCACGCCCGCGTCGATCGACGCGACATGGACCGGCGCGTAGTTCATGCTGAAATCCGTGTCGCCGCGTGCAATCCACACCGCCTGATCGACTTTTTCGTCGCCCTGCACGTAGCGGACGTCGGTGAAGCCCTCCGCTTTGAGGAACTCTCCGGCCAGGTACATGCCTGCCCAGCAGTAGGCACCATCGATCCACCGCGGCAAGCGAACGGAGGTCGTTTCAGGGGGTGCCTCGGCCCAAGCGTCAGTCGTTGTGCCGATGAGAGCTGAAGCGCCTGCTGCCGCAGCTCCGGCCATGAAGTGGCGACGGTTCTGGATGATTTGCATGGGGTTCTCCCTCGCGTGGAAAATGGGCAGGCGCTGGCCGCCTAGTCAGGTCCTCAGCTCGTGCTTCAGTTCGTTGAAGAAACGCCAGTCGGTGCCTTGGGCCAACAGCTTCTGGGGGGTGCTCTTCAGCATCCCGACCTCGTGGAGACGCAGGGCGTAGAAACGCAGGGTGTCCTCAGCGCTATACTCACGCCAACCGTAGGGGATCGCCTTCATGACCTGGAGGGCATGGTCATAGCGCTTCGTATAGCCTTGCTGCACCAAGAACTGGGCGGACTGCTCGGGCTCGCTGGTGCAGAAATCCGCCGCTTTCAAGATGGCGCGGAGGGCGCGTTTGGTGGCCACCGGATGCGTACGGACGAACTCCCGCTCCCCAGCCAGCATGCAGCAGAAGTATTGCGACCAGGGCCGGTCCACGGTGCTGCTGATCACCACATGGCCGATCTGCTGCTCCCGCATCTCCTGCGGTTCGGGGGGAAAGCCTAGATAGGCATCGATCTTCCCCTCACTCAGGAGCCGGATGGACTCGGGTCCCGGATGCGTGACGAAATGTATGTCCTTATGGAGGTCCAGGCCCACATACGCCGTCATTGTGGCGAGAAAGACGTATCGGCTGGAATCTAGCGCTGGCACGGCCACGGTCTTCCCCTTGAGATCGCGGATCGACTGGATGCGATCGGTCCCGAACAGTTCAAAGCAGCCGACGTGGAGGCCTGCCAGGATGACGATGGGATCCCCCGCCTCCAGGCGGAGAAGGAGCGGGGCGGCGAAATGCGCACTGAGGTCGGCTTCACCGGAGGCGAGGGCCGGCGCGATGTCTGCCGTCCCCTCTCTTTGGAGGTAGTGCACCTCGGTGAACCCTTCGCTGCGCAACAGTTCTTCGGCTACATACTGGGGGGCCTGACAGATGCTGGGAATCCGGACGAGCCGGATCCGCGTCGTCTCAGGCGGTGGCTCCGCAGCGGCGCGCCTGGGGTGCCAGCCCAGAAGCCCCGCTGCCCCCGCCAGCGTAATCCCACGCAGGAACCTCCGTCGGCTGAACCGTCCGGGATATACGGTATGCATGGGAACCTCCTTTCCAGATGGTGGCCAGTGCGACACTGAGAACGCTGACCCGTGGATGCTGTGTTGTGCACAGTCGGCCGTACCTGCATGGCGGGCTCTGGGCTTGCCTGTTGCTCACATCTTCAGCTCTCGCTCCAGCGGCGGTTCCGCATGGAGTGACCTCGGAAGGGCGACGATACCGGCAGCGCCTGCCAGGGCAGCACCGGCCAGTAAACGTCGGGGGTTTGCGTGATCTGCTGCATCAGAACGCTCCCATTCCGAATTGCGAAGGGCAATTCTGGCCGGAACCGAGCAAAAGAGGTTTCGACAGAGGCAGGTGGTCTTGTGAGCGCGACGAGTGGTTGTGGATGCTAGCGCCCAGTCCGGTGCGGGAGTCTTGCGCTCTCAGTGGCCGGCTCATTTATTAGCAACCGACGATATGTCACGATACGCCCAATTTGCGTTGGCTGCGAGCCCAAAACTTGCTCGCGCCCCTTGTCGCAGAACCGCTGCCCATTTCTGGGCGACATGCATTTCTTAGCGACACCGTCAGGCCGCCATTTCCACCGGCAGGCCAGCGGCTTTCCATTCCGGCATGCCGTCCTCGAGGCGGCGCGCGGAATGGCCAAGCGAGCGCAGCGCGGCCACGGCCTCGAAGGACATCACGCACCAGGGGCCGCGGCAGTAGGCGACGATTTCCCGGCCGGGGTCGGCACCGTGGGACCACGCCGTTACTTCTCCGAGGGGAACATTGACCGCGCCGGGCACATGGCCGAGCGCGAACTCGTCCGCCGGGCGCACGTCGATCAGCGTCACCAGCCCGTCGCGCATCAGCGCCTGAAGCTCGCCGCGCGTGACCGGCTGTATGTCGTCGCGTGTCTCGAAACAGTCGCGCACAATGCGATCGACCTCAGCAAGCTGCCGCTCGGCAACGCCGCGCACCGCGGCAAAGGCTGACAGCACGCTCGCATCGCTCAACGAATAGCGCACGTATTTGCCGTCGCGCTCGGCCGAGACGATGCCGGCGCGGCGCAGCGCCTGCAGATGCTGGGAGATGTTGGCGATCGGCTGGCCGAGCTTCGCAGCAAGCGCCTCGACGCTGCGCGAACCTTGCGCCAGATGCTCGATCATTTCCAGGCGCAGTGGATTGCCGAGCGCCTTGGCGACGATCGCGAACTGTTCGTACAGCGCCTGCTTCGGATTGCGGATTGACATCGACCTTTCTGCGACCCATCGTCATTCAATGTAATTATTGAATGATGGTTTCGACCTGCCGTCAAGCCAAGCGGCTCGCAGTTGCCTTGGGAGAAAAGCGATGATCCTCAGACAGTTCCTGCACACCGACCCGGTCGCCGCCTCCTATTTGTTCGGCTGCGGCGGCAAGGCGTCTGCTGCCGTGGTCGATCCGGTCGGCGAGATCGCGCCCTATATCGAGGCGGCGCGCGCGACAGGCATGCGCATCCTCTATGTCGTCGACACGCATATCCACGCCGACCATATCTCGGCAGGCCGTGCGCTCGCCGAAGCGACGGGCGCCGAATACGTGCTGTTCGAAGGCGCCGAGGCGGGCTTCCCGTTCCGTCCCGTGAAGGATGGCGAGGTGCTGGAGCTCGGCAATGTGACGGCGACCGTCATGCACACGCCCGGCCACACGCCGGAGCATCTGAGCCTTTTAGTCACCGACCGAACGCGATCGACCGAACCCTGGTTCGTACTCACCGGTCACACGCTGATGGTTGGCGATCTCGGTCGCACCGAGCTTGCTTCGAGCGCCGAGGACGGAGCCCGCGCGCTCTATGCCAGCGTGCGCCGGCTGAAGGAATTGCCCGATCACATCGAGGTGCTGCCGGGCGCCTATTCCGGCTCGGTGTGCGGCCGCTCGCTCAGCGGCAAGCCGACATCGACCATCGGCTTCGAGCGGCGCTTCAACAAGGCCTTCCGCATCGAGGACGAGGGCCAGTTCATCGCCGCCATGACCGCCGACATCCCTCCCCCGCCGCCGGACGCGGCCCGGAACCGCGCCGCCAACGCCGGATCGCGATCGTGAGCGCAGCGGCGCCTGCCGTCGCGCTCGGCCTCAAGGTCAACTGGAAACAGTTCGCGCTGCTGGTGCTGATCAACGCCTTTGTCGGCGGCATGGTCGGCATCGAGCGAACCGTCGTGCCGCTTATCGGCGCGGAGGAATTCCATGTTGCTTCCACGACGCTCGTCACCTCCTTCATCGTCAGCTTCGGCGTGGTCAAGGCCTGCGCCAATCTCGTCTCCGGCCAGCTTGCCGACACATGGGGTCGCAAGCGCGTGCTGATCCTCGGCTGGCTGTTCGGCCTCCCGGTGCCCTTCATGATCATCTGGGCGCCGAGTTGGGGGTGGATCATTGCCGCCAACGCGCTGCTCGGCATCAACCAGGGACTTGCCTGGTCGATGACCGTCATCATGAAGGTCGATCTGGTCGGGCCGAAATCGCGCGGGCTCGCCGTCGGCCTCAACGAGTTCGCCGGCTACCTCGCCGTCGGCGTCACCGCTTTTCTGACCGGCTATCTGGCCGGCCCGTACGGGCTGCGCCCGGTGCCGATCTATCTCGGCATCGGCTATGCGATCATGGGTGCCGCTCTGTCGATCCTTCTGGTGCGCGACACGCGCGAACATGTGCGGCTGGAACTGGCCAACCATCCGAAAGCTGTCTCCCCGCTCGTCTTTCGCGAGATCTTCATGCTGACCTCTTTCCGGGACCGCAATTTGTTCGCGACCTCGCAGGCGGGCCTGGTCAACAATCTCAACGACGGCATGAGCTGGGGGCTTTTTCCGCTCTTCTTCGTCGCCAACGGGCTCGGCGTCGAGCGCATCGGCATCCTCAAGGCGGTCTATCCCGCCGTCTGGGGCGTCTTACAGGTAGCAACCGGGCCTTTGAGCGACCGTTGGGGCCGCAAGGGCCTGATCGTCGCCGGCATGTGGGTGCAGGCTGCCGGACTTCTGCTCACCGCCGTGACGCGCGACTTCGGCTGGTGGCTGCTGGCGAGCCTCCTGCTCGGCCTTGGCACGGCGATGGTCTATCCGAGCCTGATCGCGGCGGTGTCGGACGCATCGCATCCGTCGTGGCGGGCGCGCTCGCTCAGCGTCTATCGCTTCTGGCGCGATCTCGGCTACGCAATCGGAGCGCTGTCGGCGGGCCTCATCGCCGACTTCTTCGGCTTCGCCGCGGCGATCGCGGCGATCGCGGCGCTGACCTTCCTCTCGGGTGTAATCGTGGCGGTGGCGATGCGAGAGACCAGCCGCTGACCCGGCTCCGAGCTCCAGCCCGACAGCGCCGCGTTTACGATATCCGAAGCTTCATGCTGCTAGAGACGCGCCTGTCCGGTACTATGGCGCTGGGTGCCTTTGCGGGGTTTTTCATGAACAATTCGACGCGCATGCCGTGGGTGGACACGGCAAAAGGTCTTTCGATCATCCTGGTGGTGATGATGTATTCCGCCTACAACACCGGCGAATATACCGGCGGCGTCGGCTTCCTGCATTATGTCATCGGCTTCGCGACCCCGTTCCGGATGCCGGAATTCTTCCTGATCTCGGGGCTCTTCCTGTCGCAGGTGATCGACCGGCCTTGGCGGCGCTATATCGACCGGCGCGTCGTCCACTACCTCTATTTCTATGTCCTGTGGGCGGTCATCTCGATCGGGCTGAAGATCGGCATCTTCAGCCGCGATCCCGCCGGCATGCTGCACGACCTCGCCCTGGCTGTCGTCCAGCCCTATGGCGTGCTGTGGTTCATCTACATGCTGGCCGTGTTCGGCCTCGTGGCGCGCATCCTGCGCGAGCTAGGCGTGCCGCACTGGATCGTCATCTCGGCTGCCGCCGCGCTGCAGATGTGGGCGCCGCATTCGGACAGCTATGCGCTCACGCAATTCGCCGCCTATTTCGTGTTCTTCTATCTCGGCTTCGTCATGGCGCCGCTGGTGTTCCGGCTGGTCGCGTGGACGCAAGCTCGTCCGGCGATCGCCGCTGCCGGGCTGATCGTGTGGGCCATCGTCAACGGCCTGCTCGTCTACTCGCCGGGCTACGCCGTCGAGCCGGTCGGCATGCAGATGGGCCTGGCGGCGTGGCCGCCGCTGCATCTTGGGCTGGCCGTCGCAGGCGCGGTGGCGCTCTGCGTCGCCGGCGGGTTCCTGTCGAAATTCGCCGCGATGGAATGGCTGCGCTGGCTCGGCGAGCATTCGCTGGTCGTCTATGTCGCCTTCACCATCCCGATGTCGATCTTCCGCGGGATCATGCTGGCAAGCGGCCTCCTGACCGATACCGGCATGCTCAGCCTCGCGGTGCTGCTCGTCTCGGTCATCAGCCCGGTCGTTCTCTACTTCATCGTCAAGCGCACCGGCTTCGGAACCTTCCTGTTCGAGCGACCGGCCTGGGCGCATGTCGACAGACCGACTGCCGGCCAGATCTCAAACCAGGGCGTTGCCCGGCCGGCGCGCGAGGCGGCTTGATGCAGAAGCGCGCCTAGCTTCCGATTATCATCGCCTGTAGCTGCTTCCGGTCCTCTTGGGACCATTGGCTCGGGTCTTCACCATGCGCGGACCGGGCATGAAGCTCAACGTGCTTCATCACCTCTTCCGCGTTTTCTGCCGTGAAGCTCCCGGGACAGGCTTCCATTCCCGGATAGTCCTTGCACCGATACGTATACGCCATCGCTGCCTCCCTTTTTAGGAACGCCTAATGGAGCGATGGGGCGCGACCTTTGTCAATGGACTGGTCTTAGACCGAAGACCACCGCCGTGCCAAGCCTGGCTGGAGCCGGCTATTTGCCGACTGTCGTGTCCTTGTCATGGTTGTACCCAGGACGGCGCACGGCCTTGATCTTGCCGCTGCTGCCGCCTCCACAGAAGAAGCAGCCGCGGCCATCGGATTCCAGTCCCGACACGCCGGAGGGCATCGCCAGCTCCTGCAGCACATCGCCCGTCTGGGGGTCGATGCGCAAGAGATCGCCCTCATCGCCTTCCCAGGTGGCATGCCAGAGCTCGCCATCGACCCAGGTGACGCCGGTGACGACGCGCTTCGACTCGATGGTGCGGATCACCTTGCCCGTTTCAGGATCGATCTGATGGATCTTGTGGGCCCTGTATTCGCCGACCCAGAGCGACCCCTCGGCCCAGGTCAGCCCGGAGTCGCCGCCATTGCCGGGGGCGGGAATGGTGGCCACGACCTTGCCTGTACTAGGGTCGACCTTGTGGATGCGGTCCTCGCCGATCTGGTAGAGATGCTCGCCGTCGAAGGCGGTCCCGGCATCGGAGGCAACGTCGATCGACCGCACGATCGCGCCGCTCTCCGGGTCAAGCGCCTTCAGCTTGTCGCCGGTGGCGAACCAGACCTTCTTGCCGTCATAGGTGACGCCGTTGATGCGCTCGGCGTCCGGAAAGGGGCCGTATTCGCGCAGGATCTCGGCAGCGGCTCGTTTCATTTTCGATCTCCGTTTGAACAATGGCCGCAGACTAGTCGCTCGGCAGCGGACCCGGGAGTAACAAGACAGTCGGGAATCCGGTCACCGGCGGCGTCATCCAGCGGCGCGCCCTGCCGCGGCCGACCGTCTGCACCTTGTTGTCGGCCGAAAGCGCTTCCAGCGCCCGCTGCACGGTGCGCGGGCTGGCACCGAGCGCGATCGCCAGCGCCGAGCTCGACCAGGACTCGCCGTCGGCGAGGAAGGCGAGCACTGCGCCATGCTCCTCCTCGACAGGCGGCGCCAGCACCACGACTTCGGCTGCGGTCAGCAGCGTTAGCGCAAAACCGGCGGCCGTCGCGTTGATTTCCGCCAGCGCGTTCATTTCGGCGCGCAGCAGGCCCCTCTCGACCCTCAGCCGCGCACGATGCGATTCATCGGCGTGCCTGGCACGGAAGGCGCGCTTCAGCAGCACCTCCCGCGACGCATCCGCGGGCCAGGCCTCGGCCAGCGTTCGCGCCAGCGCAAACAGCACCGGCCGCGTCGCCAGCGAGACCACCGTGTCGGCTATGCGCACGACATTGCGGCAGGCATCGACGACGAGGGCGCCTGAGGTGAGCAGCGCCTCGACCTCGTCGAGCTGCAGCGGCGTCTCCAAGCCCTTCGACACGAGCCGCGCGACGGGCGTGTTCAGCACCAGCGATGCGCTTTCGACCTCCGCCTTCAGCGCCGGGATATTGGCTTCGTAGGCTGCGAGCGCGGCCCGGCCGAGCGCGGCGCGCGCGGCCTTCGTCCGCAGGCGTCTGACCGCGATGCCCGCGGCCGCGAGCTCATGCGCGACGCGCGCGACCGGCGGCAACGGCCCCGGATCGAAGCCGGCAAGCAGCCGCTCGGCTTCGTCGAGCCGACCGATCAGGATGAGGCGGCGCGCTTCGAGGCTGCCGGCGTAGGCGGCGTTGACCCGATCTCCATGCGCGGCAAGTGTCGTGCGGGCGGCTCGCAACGCTTTGTCCGGCCAGCCGAGATCGCGCTGGTCTCGCGCGATCTCGGCCTCGGCGACGACGCAGCGGGCGCGCGCAACCGCCTCTTTCGGGCTGAAGGCGCGGGCGGCGCTCTTCAGCAGCGCCTTGGCCTTGGCGAAATCGCCGAGCTGCGCCATCGCGATGCCGCGCAGCGCCAGCGCGGGGGCGTCGTCGCGCAGCGCGACGCGCTTCAGGGCGCCCAGCGGATCACCGGTCGCGAGCGCGCGGCCGGCGGCATTGATCATCGAGTCCATGCAATGCCCGCCCCAATGCCCCCTTCCGGGTCTGCCGGATCAAATCGCGTCACACTTGTAACTCTCACCATCGCGCGGTCCGGCTCTAAGTTTCCCTTGTCACCCCAACCAAACGCAAGAACGGGACAAGAGCAATGACCCAACACATGAAGACACCACCGGTCGTTTCGCCGGAAGCCTGGGAAGGCGCGTATGAAGAAATGCTGGTGAAGGAAAAGGCGCTCACCCGCGCCCGCGACGCGCTGGCTGCGGAACGCCGCCGCATGCCGTGGATGCCTGTCGAGAAGGACTATGTGTTCGAAGGCCCAAACGGCAAGGCAAGCCTGCTCGACCTCTTCGAAGGCCGCCGGCAACTGGTCATCTACCGCGCCTTCTTCGAGCCCGGCGTCTATGGCTGGCCGGAGCACGCCTGCCGGGGCTGCTCGCTCGGCGCCGACATGGTCGGCAACCTCGCCCATCTCAACGCCCGCGACACCACGCTTGCCTATGCGTCCCGCGCGCCGCAGGCCGACATTCAGCGTCTGAAGCAGCGGATGGACTGGAAGATGCCCTGGTACACCATCACCGACAGCTGGGATAAGGATTTCGGCGTCGACGAATGGCACGGCCACAACGTCTTCATCCATGACGGCAACCGCATCTTCCGCACCTATTTCGTCAACAACCGCGGTGACGAGGCGTTCGGCACGGTGTGGAGCTATCTCGACGTCACCCCGCTCGGCCGCCAGGAGGTGTGGGAGGATTCGCCCGAGGGCTATCCGCAGACCCAGACCTACAAGTGGTGGAACTGGCACGACAACTATGAGGAAGGCGCCGCGCCCGACCAGCGATGGGTCGAGGTGTCGGATGCCGGCGAAGCGGCGTTTCGCAACAAGAACGCCTGAGCGCCGAAGCGACTCTGGCGGCGTCGCCCGCGCCGCCAGAGCCGAACTTTCCTGAAAGCAGTTGGAAGGTGGAGATCATGAGCATCGACAAACCCGCCCCTCGCCCGGCAGGCCTGAGCGGATTCGGCCTGGCCGACTGGTTATGTCTCGCGGCGGCGCCGACCTTTGCTGTCATGGCCTTGCTCACCGCCGCCGATAGCGGACCGGACGCGATGTGCATGTCCGGGCCCGGAGCCTTCGTGCTCAGCGGCATGGCGCCGATGTATTTCCTGATGGCTGCCTTCCACCTCGCGCCCTGGCTGCGGCTGCTCGCCAGAGGGGTGGCGGAATCGGCGCTTCAACCTGCCGACGAGCTGCCGGACCTAAGCGCGGAGCGGATGGCTGAGAGCAGGGATGCCGGCGTGTAGGGTTTTACCAGCCAGCCCAGCGGCTCCGCGGGTGCTGCCCGGGCGCGAACGTCGGAATCGGAATGCGCCGTCGCAAAAACCGAGCGCAAACCGTAAATTCGAAACAGCTCCAGGGCAGTTTGAATTCCATCCATGGCGCCGGACAGCCGGATATCCATCACAACTAGGTCAGGCGGGTCCGCAGCTGCGCTATCGAGCGCTTCCTCGCCCGAGCCGACGACTACGACCTCGAAACCGGCCGCGGTCAGAGTGCTCTCCATCTCGAGGGAGATGAGAAAATCATCCTCGACGACCAAGATCCGCGTGGGCAATGCGGCCGCCACAGGCTCGGCCGACGCGGCTTTCGTTGGGATTGGCCGACGGCGACCGTGTGGAGCAGCAAGCTCGGTCATCGAGAGCGATCCAGGAAGTGAAGAAGTGCCGGCGAGAGCTTCATGAGAACCGAATGCTGCAGCGCGTCTTCGGTTCCTTGG
>NZ_RZSF01000142.1:0-16196 GCF_004023325.1 Mesorhizobium sp. M1A.F.Ca.ET.072.01.1.1
GGCGATGAGCAAAGGCGTCTACGTGACAGCGGGCGAGCCCCAGCAGCAGCCGATCGCCGCGCCGAAGAAGGGGCTGTTTGCTTCGCTGTTCAGCACCACGCCGGCCTCGGCCGCGCCTGCTCCGCTGATCAACACGCGCTCCAGCGACCAGCCCGCCGCCCAGGCCAAGACCACGCCGCCGCCGACAAAGCCGATCGTCACCCTCGCCTCCGCGACCTCAGGCGACAAGCCGGTGCAACTGGCTTCCCTCGGTGACGACAGCAGCAACCACATCACCGGCGCCGATGCTTTGCCCGGCGTGCGCCAGACGGCGCTGTTCGAGATCAAGCGCAAGTCCGGCATCGACGACGAGAGCGACGTCGATCTCAACGAGGACGAAGGCGGCGGCTCCTACCAGGTGGCGTCGGCCGCCGGCATGGCAAGGCTCGCGCCCAACGGCCTCTTGAGACAGAACGAAAGCGTCGACGTCGCCTGCCTGAAGCCTTCGCTGGTGCGCGTGCTGAAGACGATCGAGGGTCATTTCGGCCGCAAGATGATCGTCACCTCCGGCTATCGCGACCCTGCCCGCAACCGTCGCGCCAACGGCGCCAAGAACTCGCTGCACATGTACTGCGCCGCCGCTGACATCCAGGTGCCCGGCGTCTCCAAGTGGGAGCTGGCGAGCTATGTGCGCTCGATGCCCGGCCGCGGCGGCGTCGGAACCTACTGCCACACCGAATCCGTCCATGTCGACGTCGGCCCCGAGCGCGACTGGAACTGGCGCTGCCGCCGGCGCGGCGGCGGTGGCGACAACTAAGCGGCTTACCTGCTTCAATCGAACTGTTTTCCGGTTGCCGAACATGCGTTTTGCAGGCTCGCGAAAAAAGTTGTCGCATGTGGCGGCAGATGGGTTGCCGGTTGCGAACAACGCAATTATAAGCCGCTTCGTCTGAGCGCGCCCATCGTCTAGCGGTTAGGACACCGCCCTTTCACGGCGGTAACAGGGGTTCGATTCCCCTTGGGCGTACCAGCAAATGTCAGGGAGTTAGCACCCTCTCCCGGCAAATCATCCAATAAGCGTCAAATAGCGACCGCGTATTACGGCCGACGGGTGACCGCGAAATGGCCCGCTCTGAGAATCCGTGGCGGCTCCTGTCATCCGTTCGCGCTTTTCATAACGTGAACGCCTTCCAGCGCTCCATCGAGCCAGACATTATGGCTCAAGGAGTGCGAAACCATATAGCGCCCACAACTGCTCACATTCTCTCGCCCTGAGGCTCGGTGTTCCTGCTTTTCCGTAAAACACCATCGCTCCGCGAACTCCGTATCCAAGCACGGATGCATTGGCAACGAACTGGATAGCTTGCCCCAGGCGCATGGTGCCGATCTTGGCATCAGTCTTGTTGGCCAGGTCGACGACTCCAAGGATCTCAGCGTCAGTGTTCCTGGCTTCGAGAACAGCATCCGAAGTCGCACTGGTGACGCTAAAAGGCATCGTATTAGCCTCTGCTAATAATAACAGCGAACTAACGCGTCTTGTTCCCGAGGATCGACAGGCCCGGCCACCGAGGTCGCCGGGAATTCCCTCGTATTTTAGCGACATCTGAAACAAAGGGATTTCGCGAGCGTTTAAAGCTCCACAAAGGAGCTTCGACGATGGACCCGGCTACGGCAGCGGTGATGGTTTTGCTTTTGTGCAGCCCAGGCGAGGCTTCGATCTGCAAACCGCTTAATACGCCGCCTCGGGTTTTCGCCTCCCTCAACGAATGCCGTGTCACATTGGAAGCTGAACTCGCTGGCGCTCCTAGCGGAAGAATGGTCGGCCGATGCCAGGTGGTCGATCCGACCATCACGGGCTCTTTGCCAGCCGGCTATACGACAGTTACGGTTACGCGCGGCGACAGCAATATCAGGTATATTGTTCCGCACAAGGAATAGCCGGGCCACCTGAGCAGCCGAGCCTTGTCCGAAGAGTATCGATCAGCAGCCCGTCTATTTCCGCCGCCAAACATTCTCCACCCGAACCAAAGACGAAGCCAGTGGCGTGGGTCGATCTCAATCCGGTAGGAATCGCCGTGCAGGGTTTCCATCGTATGGGCCAGGAATCGCGCAGCAAGATCGACTTGGGCCAGCTTCGCCTTGACCTCTGCGGCTCCGTCGGCGACGGCATCGGCACGCTGCGGAATTGTCCTCCTGCCGAACAAGGGCGGCTTAGCCGGCTCTACGCTGAAACTTCGTCAGATACCGTCCCAAGTGTTGGAAGAAAGATATTTGGTGGTCGGCATAACTGCCCAGCCAAGATCCATTTGCATTTCGCGTGGCGGGCCGCTCAGCATCCGCGTCGCTTTTTGGGCATCATGCGCATATTTCAGGGCCGCTCCCATGCGGTTGAGCGTTTTTAAGATCGGCATGGCTCATCATCCTTCCATGTGCCGAAGCCGTCCCGCGAACGATCTTCGGCTGCTTTCGATCGGTACTAGATGGTCGATGATTGTTTCCGACGCGTCGCACGCAAGCTCACGGCCTGTAACCAAACAGCTGCCCCTCAAACGCTCGCACACAACCAAGCTGGTCAGAAGGTTTTGAGGTGAGCGGTACTGTCCCAGGCATCCCACGCACAGGGAGCGTGTGCCGTTGCCTCCTCGAAACAAAGCCGAAATTTGCGCACCATCAGATCGAAACATGATCGCTGCAAAAACGGCGTCGACCGGCATTGCCGGAAATGAGAGCAAAGGGAAACTCAAATGACCAACATCGTTCGTAATGCAATTCTGGCTACTGTCGCGGTTTTCAGCTTGGCCGGTGCGGCTTATGCTCAGCAGCAGACCATCACTTCTTGCAGCAATCACGATGGCTACTGGAACCAGTGCCTGGGTGCCGCAAACAACGGCCACGAGAGCGGCGGCCGCGGACACGATCGCCACTGATTGACGATCGGGTTCTGATAAATGCCTCGCTGGCATAGCCGGCGGGGCTTTGTGCGTTCTAGCAATCTCATTGATCACAGCACGCCGCGCAGCGGCCCAATCGCCCCGGTGTGTCCTGAGTTGCACGACGGCGGCTAGCCGACCAGCCGCTGGCGCTGAGACGCCACGATCGACAGCACGACGCCCGAAGTCATCGAGGCGTCACGACCGGTCCGCGGCTGACTTCGAAGACGCAGTGATACAAAACCGAACCTCTGCCTGACGCCTCGGAACAAATCTCCGTGACCCATAGCTGAAAGCAATCGTGCACTATATTATAACATGGTCGAGGCGATGCGATGTCGAACGTCTACGATCTTGGAAGCGATCTGGTGCGTCGTATCTATGAAAAACGCATAGATGCACCGGCGATTCTTGATGCCTCCACGCATTTTCCCAACGCGACAAAGTTCGCGGCCGTCTGGCAGAGTATTCGCGATGAAGCGCTGTCGGTGCAACTGAACCGGGTGCCGCGTTTTCACGACATCATGCCGGAACAGGCCGAGATTTCGGCCAATGACGGCCTCGATTGGCGCATGTTCGTGCTCAAGGCCTACGACATGACGATCCCGGAAAACCTTGGGAAGATGCCTACCCTCAGCCGGTTGCTGTCCGAGTGCCCCGAGGTCAAATCGGCGGCTGTTTCATTCCTGGCGCCGCGCAAGCACATCCCGCCCCACCGCGGCCCCTTTCGCGGCATCATGAGATTTCATCTCGGCCTTGTCATTCCGAAACTGGCGGACGGCCGCCCGGCAACGATCATGATGATCAACCATGAGGAAAAGCGGATCGCCGACGGCGAATGCCTGCTGTGGGACGACACTTTCGAGCACGAGGTCATGAACAGCGCCGATCAGGCGCGTATCGCCTTGTTGCTTGATGTGTGGCGCCCGGAGATGCCGCTGGACATGGAGATCCTGTCCAGGTTGATCGTTCGCGGCGTGCAGGTGGGAATGCACTACAGAGGGGTATCTTTCGCCGGTTGACGCGTCACGCCCTCGCTTCGCGAAATCCTCTTGCGCTGCCGCCGCGCTTCAGCGGCAACATCATGTCCCTTGCAAGCAAACCGCTGACGCGGCAGAAGGCCATGAAGGCCCGGCAGGCTTCCTCGGCGCTTGCCACATCGACGGTCGCGCCGAAGCAGGCGTTAAACGCGGCGTCATAAACCTTGCCCTGCCGGCGCTTCGGCCAGTTCTGCAGGAAATCGAGCGCCTGCTCGACGCTGTAGATTTCCTCGACCGGCAGGCCAGGCGCGGGCGTGATGCGCACCGGCACCTCGAATTGCAGTCTGTCCATTCCCTGTCTCCCGAACTGGCGAAGTCGGAGCAACGCCGTTCGTTCTGAAAAGTTCTTTGACCGGCTTTTGACGCAGGAATGTGACCTCAGTGCGGTGCGGGTCCGGCGACTGCCGCGGCAGATCGGCGCTCTGGCCACATCGTTCGACCGGGCGATGCAACCGGGATCGCCCTGTCGAGGTTGCGTCCACTGGTTCGCCGGGTCCGTCTCCGCCTCGTAGGCCATGCGCGAGACCACCATCAGCAGATTGGCGGACGGCACGGCGAAGATGACGCCGAGCACAATCGCCGCCGTCCCTTCCACGCGAAGCGTTGCGGCTACAGCCCGATAAACGGTGCCTATGCAGATAACTGCCTGGACGGCGAGAAACGCGACTGCCGAAGTAGCGCGCGTGAGTGTCTTGAATGTCTTGATACGTTGCATCGAGAAATGTCCAATGGACGCGCCACGCAACCTGCCGACGGCCGGTAGCCGTCGCCAGGTCGCGGCGCGCAAGGAATAGTTGAGGTGAGGAAGCTGCGGCCAGCGACCGCCTGACTCAGGCGGTTGGTGGCGCGCGAGGCTGATTGGTATGCGAGAGCGGCGCGGCCACAAAAGCAGGCGTGATGCCGCGCTCCGCCGGCAAAGCCTCGCCAGCGACAAGGAAATCGGATGCGGGAGCGAGAATGCCGGGATTGCCGCTGACGAGCTTTACCGGCAGCGGCCGGCCGGCGCGGGCTTCGAGGGCCTGCGCCTTGCCGGCGATCCTCAGCAAGGCAAGCGTTTCGCCCTGCCGCGTCGCGCTGATACCGGCGCCGCCCGTGGCAAACGCTGTCGGGGCGGAGACCTCAGCCTGGGCGAAGCTCACCAGCGCAAGCGCAAGCAGCGCCATCAGGGCCGAGCACGCGGTCCTGCTTGGCAGCAGCGTCGATCTTGCGCGTTCCGGTGCCGTCAACGGGCGTAAATCTCCTGCATGCGGACCCGGCCTACCTCATGAGATGGTGAAAGGAAAGCTTGCGACACCCAGACGCGCCCGCCCGGCGAATATTCCCGCGGCAAACCGGTTGCAGGCACTTCGTCCTTGAACCTTGCGGCTTCCGGTGCCAAATCTGGAGAAAATTTCCGCACCGGCTCGCGTCAGGAGCCAACCCGCGAACGGACAAGAATGGTTACTTATCTCGACGCCGCAACGGCCCCCTTGAGAAACACCGGCCAGATCCGCCTCTATGGCGAGGAAGGGTTTGCGGGCATGCGCAAGGCCTGCGATCTCACCGCGCGCTGTCTCGACGAGCTTGTGTCGATGGTGAAGCCCGGCGTCACCACCGAGACCATCGACCGTTTCGTCTTCGAGTTCGGCATGGATCACGGCGCATTGCCGGCCACGCTCAACTATCGCGGCTACACCAAATCGTCCTGCACTTCGATCAATCACGTGGTCTGCCACGGCATTCCCGACAACAAGCCGCTCAAGGACGGCGACATCGTCAACATCGACGTCACCTACATCCTCGACGGCTGGCACGGCGATTCCTCGCGCATGTATCCGGTCGGCACGATCAAGCGCGCCGCCGAGCGCCTGCTCGAGGTGACTTACGAATGCCTGATGCGCGGCATCGCCGCAATCAGGCCGGGCGCTCGCACCGGCGCGATCGGCGCCGCTATCCAAACCTATGCCGAGGCCGAGCGCTGCTCGGTGGTGCGCGACTTCTGCGGCCACGGCGTCGGCCAGCTTTTCCATGACGCGCCGAACATCCTGCATTACGGCACCGCCGGCGAAGGCGTCGAGATGCGGCCCGGCATGATCTTCACCGTCGAGCCTATGATCAATCTCGGCCGCCCGCATGTGAAGGTTTTGTCTGACGGCTGGACGGCGGTGACGCGCGACCGTTCGCTGTCGGCGCAGTACGAGCATACGATCGGCGTCACCGACACCGGCTGCGAGATCTTCACGCTCTCGCCAAAGAAGCTCGATCGGCCCGGCCTGCCGGCCTAGTCTGCCGCAGGCAACGGCATCGGCACGGTCTGATGTCCATAACAATTGGCGAGGCGCGCCTAGGCTGGAAGCCCGGCAGTATCACCAAGCCCGGCTCCGGCCAGAAGCGCGGACCTGAGGCACCTGGCTGCTGGCAGCAAGGGTTTGTCGAGCCGTCGGGCAAGATAGCCCCAGCTCTTCGTTGTCCCATTTTCACCAAGCGCAGCGGCTGAAAGCTGCACGAGCCGCTCTTCGACAAGATCCTGCTCGATCAACCAAAGTGGAAGCCGCCCCCAACCGATGCCTGCTCTGATCAACGCCAGTTTCGCCTCTTGGCTACCCACCCGCCACTTGCGCTGGGAGAGCACGCCATAGTCGCGGCCATGGGAGCGAGGAGAAGGGTCCATCAGGACGATCTGGATGTGATCGGCCAGCTCTGGCGTACTCACCCGGCCTTTCTTCGCTATCAAGGCCAGAGCGTGCCCAGCACCGACGACCGCCGCCATCGACAGCGGCGCGAGGGAATCGAATTCCAGGCGCGGATCGCGCAGGTCTTCGCCCACCGTTATCGCGAGGTCGACCGTGCCTTGCAGGAGGCAATCGATCGGTTCCCCAAGGGTACCTATCTGCAACCGGACGCCAACCGTCGGATAGGTGGCGTGGAGGGCTTCAAGAGCCCTGCCGACGGCCGGCAATGGAACAAGCGTGTCCACCATCAGCGCAAGCTCGATTTCAATGCCGCTGCCCATGCCCTGCGCCTTCGCGCGCAGCAGATCGGCGCGTAGAACCAGCGAGCGACAGTCGTCCAGCAGGGCCCGCCCGTCCGAGGTCAAGGTCGGCCGACGAGTCGACCGGTCGAACAGGACCGTCTTGAGTTCGGTCTCCAGATTGGCAATCGCGTGGCTTACCGCCGACTGGGCGCGACCGAGCCGCATGGAGGCCAGGCGAAAGCTACCCGCGTCCGCCACGGTTAGCTACATCCGCATCTGATCGAGAGTGAGCGCGTCGAGCATGATCGATCAATTAGATCAGAAAGCGCCAACTTTTAGCAATCCCATCGATCGTCCCGATGTGTCATCAGTTTCTTGGCCTGAGACAGGAGAGCGAAGTGACTGAACGGCTCAAGCTCGCAGCGCTGATCGGCAGCACGCGGGAACGACGCTATGGCGACAAGGTCGGACACTGGTTTGCCCAGGAGGCGCAGAGACTGGGCGATTTCGAGCTTTCCCTCATCGATGTTGCAGACATTGATCTGCCCAGCCGGCACTTGGCGGAGCCGACACCGGCGATGAAGGCATTCACGAGTAAGCTCGCCAAGGCAGACGCCTTCGTTGTCGTCACCCCCGAATACAATCACAGCATGCCCGGTCATCTTAAGCACGCTATCGACCAGGCTACTGAAGAGTGGCACGCCAAGCCGGTCGGCTTCGTTTCATACGGTGGCGTTTCCGGCGGGTTGAGGGCCGTCGAACATCTTCGGCAGGTATTTGCCGAGCTCCACGCCGTCACCGTCCGGGACGCAGTAAGCTTTCACGGGGTGTGGGAGCATTTTGCCGATGGTGCGGGCCCGCTCGATCCGAAGCGCAGCTCCGGCGCTGTCAAAACCATGCTCCACCAACTCAAGTGGTGGGCTCTTGCGCTGAAGGAGGCGCGTTCGCGCGCCCCCTATACCGTAGGCTGACACATGGATTCGCAACGCATCATTGCATGCGCCCTCATGACCATAGCCATGACGCTGGTCGGATCCGGCGTGGCGGCCTCAAAAATCATTGCCGTCGGCATGCACCCTTTCCTCGCCGTTCCCCTCCGTTTCCTGATTTCGACGCCCATCCTCTGGGGACTCGTCTTCCTGACAAGCACGCCGCGGCCGCAGCTCTTGGCAAAGGAATATGTGATTGTGATGATTCAGGCGGCCGCGGGCAGCGCGGGCTATAGCATTCTAATGATCCTCGCCTTGACCTTGACGACGAGTGCCAATGCCAGCGTCATCCACGGCCTTCTGCCTGTGTTGGCTGCCCTCGTTGCAACGTTGGCCTTGAAGGAGAGGCTAGGCGCCAAGCTCTGGATCGCGGTCGGCGCTGTCACGGCAGGCGCACTTCTTGTCAATGTCGCCTCTGCTAAGGGCTTTGGCCTCGATCTGAAGCTGCTAGCGGGTAACCTGCTGGTGGTCCTCGCTGTTTCCGGCGAAGCACTGTTTGCGATCCTGAGCAAGAGAATCAGCAAGCCGCTGGCGCCGCTCTATCTCGCGGCGCTGATGAGCAGCATTTCACTGCTGCTGACCTTGCCGCTCGCCGCCGGCCTTGTCGCGTTTAGCACCGTTGCAGCAGCACCTGCCGCCCTATTGGCGACAGTCTATATCAGCATTTTTCCCACCGTGATCGGCTTCTGGCTCTGGTATTCAGGAGCCGCGCGCGCCAGCGGCGGAGAGGCTGGCGTGTTCATGGCCGTGCTGCCGGTCGCGGCACTCGCGCTCTCGTTTCTTCTTCTCGGCGAGACCATCACGCCGATCCACATTCTCGGAACCGCCCTTGTCGTCCTCGGCATCGCTGTTTCGGTCAGCGGGGCAAGAACAGTGAAGAAGCAGGCTGCCGAGGGTGCCCATGTTTAACGCTCGCCAATAGGCGATGCAGCCCTCATCGTCACGGCGTCTTGATGTCCCAGCAACGCTCCCGGCTACTTTCTTGAAATGATCGAGAACCGTTTCGCGTTTCAGAATCATGCTTTAGTCTCTGGCAAAGGTCTTCTTTCGATCAGCGATGTGGGCGGGCGATGGGAAAAGTCGAGGACGAGCGGGCGTTTTTCTCTGAAGCCTGGGTAGAGCCGCCGAAGAAAGAGGTGGCGCCTGTTGAGAAGCCGCACTACCACGGCCATCGTGATCGTCTGCGCGAACGCTTCTTGGCCGGCGGTCCGGACGCCCTGCCCGACTATGAACTGCTTGAGCTGCTTCTCTTCCGGCTGATCCCGCGCGTCGACACCAAGCCGATCGCCAAGGCGCTGATCGCGCGCTTTGGTTCGCTTGCCGAAGTGCTCGGCGCGCCGGCGTCCCTGCTCGAGGAAGTGAAGGGCATCGGGCCGACGGTGGCGACCGATCTCAAGGTCATCGCCGCCACGGCGCAGCGCATGGCGCGCGGCGAAGTGCGCGGCCGCGAGGTTCTGTCGAACTGGACGCAGCTTCTCGATTATTGCCGCTCGGCCATGGCCTTCGAGGCCCGCGAGCAGTTCCGCATTCTCTTCCTCGACAAGAAGAACGGGCTGATCGCCGACGAGGTGCAGCAGACCGGCACGGTCGACCATACGCCTGTCTATCCGCGCGAGGTGGTCAAGCGCGCGCTCGAACTTTCCGCCAGCGCGATCATTCTGGTGCATAACCATCCCACTCGCCTCCTTTCGATCACGCATGATCATTCTCTAGCACATTGATACCCATACATTTTCCAGCTTGTCGCAGAGTCGGATATCGTGGCATATTGGGGTCGGTTTTAGGGGTCTCGAAGCCCGTTTTGAACCCAGCCACAGACCCCTACTACCCGTCAGCCAATTCCACTCGAAAGCCTACGGGAGACCCCAGTGCCAAGCCTTACCGATGGAGAAATCCGCCGCGCTTTGAAGCGGGTCGCGGCGAGAGGAAAGCAGCATAATCTAGTCGATGGCGAGGGGCATGGAACGGGCCGCCTTGTTCTTGTGATAAAGCCAATGCCGACCCGAGTAACGGCGGACTGGATGGCCCAGCAATGGCGAGCCCAAAAGCGTCTGAAGAAAAAGCTTGGGTCCTATCCGTCAATGGGCCTCAGCCAAGCCCGCGAGATTTTCAAACGCGACTTCGCCGACATGATCCAGAAAGGACGCAGCATTAAGATTGCGGGCGACACGCGACCCGGCACCGTCGCCGATCTGTTCGAGGCTTACGTCACATCGCTCAAGGCGGATGGAAAGCCGTCATGGAAGGAGGCTGAAAAGGGGTTGAACAAGATCGCCGATGCACTCGGCCGTAACCGGCCGGCCCGCGACATCGAGCCTGATGAGATCAGGGACATCATTCGCCCGATTTACCAACGAGGCAAACGGTCCATGGCCGATCATGTTCGTAGCTATATTCGATCGGCCTACAGTTGGGGACTGAAATCCGAACACGACTACCGCTCGATTTCGGTCCGTCGCTTTCGTCTGATCTATAATCCGGCTGCTGGTATTCCGACCGAACCGAAGAACGTTGGAACGCGCTGGCTGGACGAGGAGGAATTTGTCCGTCTCTATCGCTGGCTCGAATCTCCCGATGCGCCGGTCCATCCCCCTTATACGCGTGCCGTAAGAATTCTTATGTTGACCGGACAACGCGTCGAGGAGATCGCTCGGCTACACGTTGATCAATGGGATGCGGCTGAGCGCGTCATCGACTGGTCCAGGACCAAGAATGGAAAGCCTCACGCCATCCCCGTGCCCAAGATTGCGGCTGAGCTTATCGGGTCGATCAAGCCGAACGAATTTGGCTGGTTTTTTCCATCCGCAACCGACCCGTCCAAGCCCGTCAGTCATGGAACACTCTATTCGTTCATGTGGCGCCAACGCGATCGCGAGGTCATCCCCGTCGTGACAAACCGCGATCTCCGGCGAACCTGGAAGACGCTTGCCGGCAAGGCAGGTCTGTCGAAAGAGATCCGAGACCGATTGCAGAACCACACTCTGCAGGACGTGAGTTCCAAGAGCTACGATCGCTGGAATTATATGCCGGAAAAGCGTGCTGCCATGGCCCGGTGGGACAAGTTTGTCCGCGAGATCCTGACCAAAAGGAAGCGTAAAGCTGCGCTAAAGGAAGCTGCATGAGCTAGCGATTGCTTTCCCTCGGCTCGTTTGCGGCGTCGAGGCAAGGATCGTAGAAATGTCGGCAATCTCGCAGCGCCGTTGTGTATGCTTCCGTTTCCTTTTCTGCTCCGCTGCTATTTCCAGACGTGATTTTCTGAGATCTTTGACGAAAGCATCTTGAATTAGTAGCGGTCCCGGGGAGCCCTTTCCAAGGGGTGCCAATTCGCGTCGCCCGGCCAAGATGTGGTGGCTGCCTCCCTAGCTCTCAGAACGCCTCGGTTGGCGCACCATTGCTGAGAATTCCGGATCCAACTCATCCGCCGTGCAATCCGCCAGACATCCTCGAAAACCGAACGAATCTGTGGCCAGGGAAACTCATCCTCGTCTATTGGCTACGCTTCCCCGAGCACTGCATCAAGCTTCGCGGCCATCCCTGCAAGGGAACTGGCACGGGGAAGGGATTCTGACATACCTTCTAACCCATTGATTTTCATCATCCTTACATTACTTGCGCAAGAGTGAATAAATAAGTATTAGAAAAGGCTTATGCATTAGCCGAATGATAATATTCGTAAAATTTATTTCACTTTCAAGTGCTCACCGATAAAGTAATTTACAAAATCGATTCTTCCATCTACGCTTATACTTTAGACCTAGGTAAAACAAGCGTCACATCCAAGTCCTCCGCCTCGGGTGCAGGACAAGGCTCGGATGCGCGAGGTCGTATGGGAGGGTGGGGATGATCGCATTCAAACGCGACGCGAGTGGCCTTTATCTGGCCGATGCCCCGGCTACGGCACGTGTCGCGTTTCTCTTCCAGGACACATCGCGTACCGACCCGGCATTCGATCTGACGGCACAGAGCTGGGTCGATCCGAAGCAGCTTGGATACATCGCTTTCTTCGTCCCCTCGGCCACGCGCGACTGGGGGGCTTTCGAGGCTGGCGTCCGCGCCGCCTTTGCCGACAACGCAGGAACTCAGATCGGATGGTTTCCCGAGCCGTTGAGTATTGCGCCGGTGTTGGTCGCGGTGATGGGGCAAGGCACGTCGTCGCCGACGGTCTCGCAATCCTTCTCGCTCGCCTTCAGGCAAAGCGTGACGTTCCAGGTCCAACCGGACCTGTTCGGGCTCTCGACGACGGTGCTGTTCGACGACGCCTCCAACAGCCTGCAGATCGCCAACAGCCAGCCGGCCACATTGCTGTTGACGGCGACACCGCCAGCGGGCGCGACGGTGACGCTCCAGTCGCAGGCGCCATTCGCAAGCATTGCGCTCAGCGGGCCATCTGCCGGCACGGCGAACGCTGCGTTCGAGCTCGCGGCCACCGATCTCGTCCAGTTCGAAGCGGGGCTGATGTATTTCAGCCCGCCGGTCGACGGTGGTCTGGTCGGCGCGTTGAACTATCCCGTCTTTCGCGGCGCCGGCGGCTCGACGACGCCGTTCGGCTTCAACGTCACGCTCGACGTGCTTGGTCCGCTCGACGCGACGCGCAGCTTCTTCCAGTTCACCGATTCGCTGCTCGGATCGACCTTCGTCACCGCCAACGGCAAACCGTTTGCGCTGAACACCGTCAACAGCGGCGACATCGCCACGGCGAGCCGTCTCGTCTTTGCCGGCCGGCCGCAGCAATCGCCAAGCGAAGAACGCTTTTACTATTTGACGCCGGCGGGACAATTCGGACTGGCCCTCGATACGGGCAGCAGCCAGACTGCCGCCGCCGCGGCGTCCGAATCCGTGCAGATGCTGTGCGGCGTCACCGGCACCGAGTTCCTGACCGTCACCGTCGGCGCCACGCCAGACAAGCTGCAATTCGTGCCGGCCCAGCCGGCCTATCGCATTCCGCCAGGTCAGGATTCGTCGACCAGCCCGGCCTTCCTCGACGCCACCGCCACCACCTCATGGGCGCAGCTCATCGTCCAGCAGGGTAGCTACGTCTCGCAGCCGGAACGCGCGCCGCTCTACAAGCAGCCCACCAGCACCGCGACGATGCTCAACGGCGCGGCCCCCGCCTCCGGGCTCGACGTCTACGTCCTCGACTATTTCCCAGTCGAATCCTGGAGCTCGCAGGGAAATGCGCCCGCGGTGCCGCTGGTCCCTTATGCGGGCCTCTATTTCTCGACCGATCCCAACCTGAAGGCGACGGACTATCTCGACTTGGAATCGCGCGCGCTCAACCCGAGGCGCGCGGCCGGCTTCATTCCGGCGCCGACGCCAAAAGCGCCGGCAAGGATCGCTGCCGCGGGCGCAACGACGCTGGCCATGACGCCGCAAGGCATGCTGGCCGAACTCGCCGGGACGCCGCTGGTATGGACCGGGCTGCAGATGGCGACGAGCGCTGCCGGCACCCTCGAGCTCGACGCCATGGGTCCGTCGATCTGCAAGGCCGTGCAGCAGAACCAGATTTTCACGGTGGTCAGCGAGAACCCGGCGTTCAAAGACCCGTTCGGCACCGGGCAGGCCCTGTTCGATTTCTCGGCCGACAGGCTTGAGATCGGCGACTGGACCTTCGACTTGTCGTCGGGCGGGTTGGCGGCGCCCGAGGGCACGCCGCCGATCTTCATGATGAAGTTCTATCCGGGCGAGACGATCGAACAACTGGTCGCCGACACGAGGCTTTGGTCGCTGCCCGACACCTTCAACAAGACCTATACCACCGCCGCCACGCAAACCTATCTGCAGAAGCTCATCGCCGAGGCGAAGGCAGCTGTGTTCCCAAATGGCGCCACGCAGCCGGACACCACCTCGCTCTACTGGAATTTCTACCAGACTGTCACCGATCCGACCTTCAACGGCATTCTGGCGGTCAACTGCAACATGCAGCTGGACCAATTGCCGACCGCAGTGCGCGCCGTGCTCGGCGGCATGACGGATCCGGGCATTGCCGGCTTCCGCGTCCACCATGTCGGCATCGCGATCAACAACACCGACCCCTCGCAGGCCCAGCCGACGCTGGCGCAAAGCGCGACCTTCGCGCTGGTCGATTATGAGAAGGCAGCCGGCAAGTCGGCAGTGGCTGCCGATATCGACTATGGCTTCGAGGTCGAATATCTGCGCGCGCTGTTCACCAATTCCGAGCTGCGCAGCTTCGCCTGTGAGATCAACCTCACCATCAACAACCTGTTTAAGACCGGCGTCGATCTAGATCCTGGCCAGAACGCTAAAGCCGGGGCTGGCGATGATGCCAACGTCATCGCCATCATGGGCTCCTACCAGGCGCATGGCACCAGCGGCGACGACACCAGCTCCGGACAAGGCGTCTATTCCTTCGTCGCCCAGGGCGAGTTCGTGTTCAATTTCGCCGACAACAAATTTTTGAAGCAGATCACGCTGAACAAGCTGCAATTCTCCTTCGACGAGGAGACGCCGGCGATCTCGCCGGATAACGGCACCACCACCCATATCAAGGCGCATTTCGGCATCTGGGGCGACATCGAGTTCAACCAATTGCAGGTGCTCGACCTGTTCTCGTTCGAGAAGCTGGTCTTTTCCAATCTCGGCATCGATGTCGGCTTCGATCTGACGATCTATAACCCGTCACTGCAGAAGCAGCCATCGACCGATAACCTCTCGCTGTCCTTTGCCCCCGGCGACCTGCGGCTCGATCTCGGCTCGACCGAAAAGCGCAGCGGCGCAGACAGCCTGCTCGACCTCATCCCGTTCAAGCTGCAATCCTTCCTCTATTCGGGCGACGCCGACGAGACGATCGAGAGTCTGAACTATTATTCGCTGGGTTCCCTGCCGGGGCTTTCCGAAAACGGCATCACGCTACAGGACAATTTCAACTACGCGCTGATCTTCGACCTCGATCTCGGCTCGATGGGCGGGCTGGTCGGCTCGCTTTCCGCCTTCAAGTTCAGCGTGCTTATCGGCTGGCTGAGCCCCGAGGATGGCGGCGGTCTAGCCTTCGGCATCCAGCTGCCGCAGGTCGACGGCAAGCTCGAGATCAAGATCGAGGGCGTGCTGACCATCTCGATCGAACAGTTCAACCTCGAATTCCCGAAAGATGCCGAGCCCAAGATGCTGGTGCTCGGCATGCACAATTGCTTCATCGAAGTGCTGGGCAAACGGCTGCCGCCGGACGGCACGATCAGCATCGGCCTGTTCGCGCCGACCGAGGGCGCCGACCAGATCGGCTGGATCGGCGCCTACAACCAGGGCAAGGACGGCGCTGGCGGCGGCAATACTTCGGACCTTTTGACGCTGCCGGCACCGGTCGGGGCCGGTGCGGCAAGCGACGTGTTCGAGCTCGTCTATCTCGGCGTCGGACAGCGCGTCGGCCCCGACCCGGCCAAGCCGCCGGCCAATTTCGACGACTTCCTGAAATTCATGCAGGACGAATTCTGGACGGCGCTGCAGAACAAGAAGTTTTCCGACATCTACCATCCCGACGGCAAGTGGATCATCGTCACCGACTTCAATCTGTTGAAAGTGATCCAGGTCGGCTTCGTCTTCTATGACGTGACGCCATTCTACGCGCTGCTGCTGCGGCTGACGGGCGGCGCCGGCAAGGGCGCCGAGTTCGAGATCGTCTACACCAAGATATCGGATACGATCGGCAAGTTCGCCGCCGTTTTCAGCCTGCCCGACAGCCTGCGCACCTTCCAGATCGGCGCAGCGTCGCTGACGCTGCCGACTCTCAGCGTCGACGTCTATACGAACGGGGATTGGAAGGTCGACCTCGGCTTCCCGGACGGCGACAATTGGAGCGTCTGCTTCCAGGTGCAGGCGCAGGCGGGTCCGATACCGGTGACCGGTTCCGGCGGCTTCTACATCGCCAGCCTGAGCTCGGCCACCGACCCTGACGTCTTCAAGGGCACCTACCAGAGCATCCTCGCTTTCGGCTTCGCCGCACGGCTCGGCGTCGGCAAGGATTTCACCGCCGGTCCCCTGAAGGCCGGCGTCAGCGTTACCTTCTTCGGCATCATCCAGGGCGCGGCCGGCTACCTCACCAGCGGCGGCGGCGATCTCGCCAAAAAACCCGATGCGCTTTCGCTGCAAGGCCAGTTCGGCATCATCGGCGAGCTTTACGGCTCGATCAATTTCGTCATCATCAAGGCCAGCGTCAATGTCCGCTTGCAGGCCTCCATCGGCATCATCCTGGCGCTCGAGCCGCCCAGCGTGCCGGGCGGCGGCAGCGGCTCAATCCTGCTTTATATCGAGGCGTCGGTCAGCGTCAGCGTGACGGTCGAGATCAACCTTTTCC
>NZ_RZSF01000143.1:0-16122 GCF_004023325.1 Mesorhizobium sp. M1A.F.Ca.ET.072.01.1.1
GCCTGCCGGTGATTCTGAAGCCAGCCATAGGCAGCGGCAGCATCGGTGTGCGATTATGCAGCACCGTCGATGAGTTAGCCGAACATACCACCTACCTATTGGGTGGGAAGCACATTTGGCGATCTTCGCCGAGGATACTTGTTGAAGAATACGCGAATGGTCCGCATTATATCGCTCAGATAATGGGAAATGAGGTCGTTGCGATTGCCGCCGCTGACTACGGCCCCCCACCGCATTTCGTCTTTCATAGCGGCACCCAGCCAGCCTCGCTGACAGATGACGAGCACGAGCGAATCGCCGACGTTTCGCTGAGCTGCTTGCGAATTCTCGGCCTTGGCTGGGGTCCCACGAATGTTGAACTCCGGTGGACGAAGCTTGGCCCTGTCGTCATTGAAGTGAATCCGCGACTTTTGGGCGGGACGGGTTCTCAATTGGTTCGGCTGGCTTATGGAGTCGATCTTATCACCGAACACATCAAGCTTGCCGTCGGCCACGAATGGGATTTGCGCAGAAGGCATTCACACATTGTGGCCGTCCGGGTCCTAATTCCTGACCGTGATGGCATCGTCGATTGGATCCATGGCGGCAGTCAGGCTGCTGCTGTACCGGGTGTCGCAGAGGTGCAATTTTGTGTCGAGCCCAATACCCCTATCGTGAGGAAAGGCGACTATCGAGATCGCATGGGACATGTCATAGCCGCTTCACCCGACCGTGTCCGGACCGAGGCGATAATTCAGCGTGCGGTGAACTTAATCAGTTGGTCGATCTCTCCATTTCCGTGAACAAAGACAATCATCAGCCCCTCAAGTCGCCGCACCAGGGGAAGCTATTGAAGAGGAAACTTGTAGTGCAAAATCAAGTGCGGTCGTCGCAAAGTGAATGATACCTAATTTTGTTTCTGGGAACCTCTAGGCAATTGAACTTATCTGCGGTGGACAATTGTCTTCTGATTTTTTGCGGCGGCTATGTCGCGCGAGTAATTCCCAGGCCACAGCAAGAGGATAGCCGCGGTGTTAGAGCAACCAGCCCTGCCCCCCCCTCCGCTCGTCGGACCCCGTTCTGCCGAGACTTTCGGCCGGGCGCGCAGGGTTTTCCCGGACGGCACCACGCGGATCACTATCGAGCGCGATCCCATTCCCCGCTACATGCATCACGGAGAGAGTGCGTTTCTTGTCGACGTTGATGGCCGTCGTCTCCTAGACCTCAACGGCAACTTCACGACCCTCATCCATGGCCACGCCTTCCCGCCCGTGATCGAGGCCGTGACGCAGCAGCTCAGAAGCGGATGCTGCTTCGCCAACCCGACCGAGATTGAAATCGATCTTGCTGAGCTTCTCTGCGCCCGAATTCCGCATCTTGACCGCATCCGCTTCGTCAATACCGGTACCGAGGCGGTCATGTTTGCGATTAAGGCGGCGCGGGCGTTCACGGGACGTCCCGCCATTGCCAAGATCGAGGGAGCCTATCACGGCGCCTACGACTGGGTCGAGGTCAGCCAGGCTGCAACGCCTCAAACGTGGGGCGATCCCGAACATCCCGCGCCCACTCTTTCTTATCGCGGCATGCCGCCAGCTGTGCTCGATGACGTTGTGATTTTGCGCTTCAACAACGCCGAGGGCGCGCGCCGGCTGATCACGGAACATGCAGGGCGTCTCGCAGCCGTCCTCGTTGATCCCATGCCGAGCCGCAGTGGGCTCATTTCGCCCACGCCGGATTTCGTATCCGCCATCCAAGAGACGGCCCGTCGTCACGGTATCCTTGTTATCAGCGACGAGGTTCTCAACCTCCGACAGGGTTACGAAGGCGCCTCTGCGCTCTATGGGCTCGCCCCCGATCTCTTCGCGCTCGGCAAGATCATTGGCGGCGGGCTCCCCATCGGCGCGATCGGAGGCCGCAGCGAGGTGATGGCAGTCTTCGAGGCCGCATCAGGCGGTCCTGCTCTGCCGCAGGGCGGCACCTTTTCAGCCAATCCGCTCTCGATGGCAGCAGGACTCGCCGCGATGGAAGCCCTCGACCGCGCTGCCTTCGATTACCTCGAGCGGCTGGGGGACAAACTGCGAAACGGGCTCGAACGCATCATCGCGCGGCACGGCGCCCCTTTCAGCGTCACTGGAGCCACTTCCCTCTTTCGCCTTCACCCGCGGCGCAAGCCGCCGCGAGAGTTCCGAGAAAGTTTCCTTACCCTACAGGAGGTGGCCGTGATGACGGAATTAACTCGCTTCTTCGCCACGGAAGGCATCATTCTGCCCAAAGCGGCCGCCGCTTGCCTCTCAACACCGATGGGGGAGGATGAGATCGCCTTCGTCGCAAATGCTTTCGACCGCTTCCTAATTCAGCGCGCGGCGCTCCTCGACACTATCACGGGTTAGATCATGGAAGAAACCGTCGCACAGGCGATCGCGCGTGCGTTGAAGCCCTTGTTTGGCCAGAGCCTGCCGTCTGCCGTCCTCCTCGCCTGCGGTACGATTGGCATCCCGCCAGCTCGCCTACCGGCAGGAGAAGATGGGGGGCGCCATGGCAGACGACTTTGAACGCGTCTTAAGCAGGATTGCAGTGGTTACCACCCAAAACGGGCCGCCCGCGGCCATCCTCGTGCCATCACTTCCGGAGGCTTTCAAGGCGAGCCTGTCGGAACGCGCACCAACCAGAATGGAACAGACAGTTGGCGCCAGATCACGCCTGGCGCGTGCAACATCCATATCGGCGTCGATCCAACCGAGGTCGGTTGCACCTACGAGGCGCTGTGCCTCGTGGTCCATGCTGCGGTCACGATCAACGCTCTTTGTCAAATCCTCCAACACATCGACCTGTGGCGCCGCCGCGCCGATGGTACGCAACTGCGTGTCCGTCGTCGTAATCGTGCTAAAGAATGGCGTGCTCGGCTTCCAAAGGCATGCCGAAGCAATGCCGTTAGGACCCTGTACGAGCGCCTGCCATTTCGCTCCAGTCGACCACGCAGCAATCGCCCGGGCGTGCGGTTGCGGCGCGACCGTCGTCAGGGTACCGGACGACATAGGGCCTGCTCTCGAGGCGCTCGCCTCTGAAAGGCCGTGGCTAGTCAAGGTCGTCGCCGCCCCCAACGCCCATCCTGCTCTTTCCCTTTTCGGCGGCGCGGTTGACCAGAACGTCGTGCGCGACGTGGGTTCCGTTTGATGACGACAGAAAACACCAAATCAATGGGCGTTGCGGTCGTCACCGGCGGGGCAACCGGGATCGGGTTTGCGACCGTCGCGCATCTAATCGACGCTGGCTGGCGCGTCGCTTTCTTCAGCCAGACGAGAGAGCGGGTGGAGGCTGCCGCTGTCGATCTACGCGCCCGTTTTCCAGCTTGGAATATCCACGCCGACACGGTCGACCTCCGTGACGAACGCGGCGTCTGCCGGTTCTTCGCCAATGTCCGCGAGCGGTGGGGAACGGTATCCGCGCTTGTCTGCAATGCTGGCTACTCGCCGAAAGGTCCAAACGATCAGCGTGTCGCTCTCGGCCATATGCCGCTTGCCAAATGGGATGATGTTATCCGGGTGAACCTCACGGGCGCCTTCCTCTGTTGCCGCGAGGTGTTGCCCGGTATGGCGGAAGCCCGGCAAGGCCGTATCGTCCTGATCAGTTCACTCGCGGCGCGTACGCAGCCGAAGATCGCCGGAGCGAGCTACGTTGCCTCGAAGAGCGCGCTTGCAGGGCTCGCCCGGTCGATCATGAGCGAATACGCCGGGCTTGGTATCACGGTGAACACGATCTGCCCTGGCCGTGTCTTAAGCAATATGACGGGACCGCCCGAGAGGCCCGGAAACCGCGCTGCACTCGCGCGGATCCCGATCGGCCGGCTCGGCAGGCCCGAAGACATCAGCCGCGTCATTAAGTTTCTTGTTCGCTCGGATTCCGACTTCATTAACGGCGCCATCATCGATGTCAACGGCGGTGAGTTCGCCCCCTCTTAATCTGTCGGCCGGCGGCACAAACCATTCAGTGACGAAGGACGCGGCGCCGGCCACTCCCGCACATTCTGCGCATGCGCGAACTTACGGACCTGCTGCACTAGGGGCCATGGCGAACGCCTGGAACAGGCTGCCTTCGGACAGGGCCGTGGTCAAGCCAAGCGAGCCCTGGCATCACGCGCACGGCGGCGACTTCTCACATCCGAAGGCCACCATGACAGGATCTCGGCCGCGTCGTTCCAAGGACGCCTCATTGGCGGGAGGTGGTGGCCGATAGCGACAGCGGATGCTCGACAGCAGCGAGGACGTGCTCAGCCGTCAACGCCTCGAGGTTTTGGCTTCAGGCGATGCTTCTGGCCGCGCGTGCGGAGAATGAGAGGCTCCGCCAAATCATCAAGGAGTTGCAGCGCTATCGCTTCGGGCCAAGGGCGGAGGGCCTGCCCGAGGACCAGTTGCTTCTGGGCCTGGATGGCCAGCAGGTAGAGGCGGAGGGCTTCGCCGGCACCGAAGCCGCGGACCCATCAAAGCGGTTTGGCGCATTTGCCGCCGCGTCTTCATGGGATGACCTTCGGCGACAATCGATGCGATCGGCGCAACGACGCCCGTCGACATCCGCGATCGAGCCCTGCTGCTACTCGCCACGACGGGCATTCGCAACGGTGAGCTACGCGCCATTCAGCTGCAGGATATCGACTGGCGTGCTGGCGAGGTATCGGTCCGGCGCACCAAGGGCAAGCGGGATCGGGTGGCGCCGCCGCTCGAGGAGACCGGCGCCGCGCTCGCCGACTACGTCCTGCGCGCTCGACCGAAGGTGGATAGTCCGTATCTGTTCCTGTCCTTCACGCCGCCCGTGGCAGCATTCAAATGCGCGTTTGCGACATGGCGGGGTTGAACTCGGGCGAGTCGCAGGTGCGCATCTCCTGCGCCACAGTCTTGCTACCCAGCTCGTCAAGCAGTGAAGGCCGGTCAACGAGGTCGTCGATCTTCTAGGGCACCGAAGCATCAACACAACGCCATTGTACGTAAAGGTCGCCACCTCGCAGCTTGCCGAGGTCGCACTTGCGAACATTCGACCTGTCATGGCAGCTTACGATGGTGAGTGTGCCCGATCCGATACACGTTTTCCGTGCTCTTTGATTCGCCGAGAGCGATGCGGTCGTGAGCGGCAGCTCTTTTTGCGACAAGATGATCAAAGGCATGACGGCTCCGCAAGCAGCCCAGTCTCACGCCGGGCTTTGCGAAGTCGCAGCCTTCCTTTTTCAGCTCATGTTGACCAGTCCCGAGAGCGGGAAGTGTCGCATCCTTCGCATACTAAATGGTTTGCTACATATGGAGTGGCATGACGATTGTTCTAGAATTCAAATTGAATCGGCCCTTTGTACATAGTCTGCCTTCCTAGAATCAGACAAGTGGGCGGGGCGCTTCATAGACGCTGTAACCGAAACGTGATTCGCTCGGCCGGCGGCGGGCGAATCGAGGGACGGCGAATGTCGGGGCCACGCGAGAAGCGCGAGACGGGAGAGCAGGACCTGTTCCGCTCCAGGCTCGACCAGATCATCAGCATGAAGCACGAGCTGGTGCGGCTGGCGGATGCGATCGACTGCCCGATGCTGGAGGAGCGTTTTGGCGCGGTCTATTCGGACGGCCCCCGCATGCCGCCGCTGCCGACCCGGCTGATGGCGGGGCTGGCGATCCTCAAGCACACCTTCAACCTGTCCGACGAGGTGCTGTGCGAGCGCTGGGTGGAGAACCCCTATTTCCAGTATCTCACCGGGAGACGTTCTTTTGCCATACGCTGCCGTTCGACCGCTCGTTGATGACGCGTTGGCGCAGCCGCATGGGCGAGGAGCGGATCGTGGCGCTGTTGCAGGCGAGACTCAGCCTTGCGGTCAAGACCGGGGCGATGAAGCCGGCCGACACGCGCCAGGTGATCCCCGGATCAGTCCGAGGACCGACACCACCGTGCAGCCGAAGAACGTCATGTTCCCGACCGACGCCAAGCTCATCCACCGGGCGCGCGAGCGGCTGGTGCGGCTGGCCAAGAGGACGGGCCTCCATTTGCGCCAGAGCTATGTGCGGGTCGGCAAGCTGGCGCTGATCAGCCACCAGCGCTATGCCCACGCCAAGCAGTTCAAGCGGGCCAACAAGGCGCTGCGCAGGCTCAAGACTATGTCGGCCGGACCATTCGCGACATTGGTCGCCAGATCGCCGGCAATGCGGGGCTGGACGCGCTCTTCAAATGGCCGCTCTACCAGGCCGCCACCGTTCTCCAGCAACGTCAGCGCCAGCGCGTCCGCAAGATCTACTGCCTGCACGCGCACGAGGTGGAATGCATTGGCAAGGGAAGGCGCATATGCCCTACGAGTTCGGGGGGAAGGTGTCGGTGGCCACCACGCTGAAGCGTCCGGGCGGCCAGTTCGCCCTGCATGCAAAAAGCGCTGCCCGGCAATCCCTATGGCGGCCACACGCTCGCAAGCCCATAGAGCATCGGCCACATCAAGGCTGAGCACCGGATGAGCCGCAACTCCTCGCCGGCCAGCAGGGCGACGCCCTCAACGCCGCCGCCGGCTACAACTTCTCCCTCCTGCTCAACTGGTTCACAGGTTTTGTGGCTTCTCATCGCAGCCCAGTCAGCCGAGAGGACTCGAAGCCTGACTAATCTCGTTGTTCACGGACGACTGACAATTCTTGGTGTTCAGTGAGGCTCCTCTGTTGCGGTAAACACGGATTGTCCGTGGATCTGAATCTTATTACAGAGCCGCGCCAAGTCTGACAGATCGTGACTCGCTGTAAGACAGATGCGTATGCCCGCATGGCCCCGAGCGACCGTCGGAAAGAACGTGACGGAAGTGTAAAAGCCATCATCGAATAGGCGTGCTGCGAAATCAATAGCCGCAAATTCATCGCCCACATTAATCATGCGAATTGGCAGAGGAGCGCCTCGCTGATCTGTGTTGATGAGATCGTCGAACAGGGCGATGCGGTCGATCAATTGATCTCGGCGAACCCTGAGCTCGCTCGTGCGGTGGATTTTCGCCGAGGCCATAGCGGCACCGACAGCTGCAACGTTGGGCGAAGCCGAGAAGGCATGCGGAATGGAGTAGCAACGAAATAGCTCTTCTTGATATGCCGTTCCCAGCATGAGCATGCCGCCCGACGCGCCGAAGCCCTTGGCGAGGGACGCCGCGACGATCGTGCGCTCACCTAGCTCGTTGGGTAATTGCGAGCGCGCAAAACCTTCGCCACTTTCGCCAAATAGTGAAATTCCGTGTGCGTCGTCGATGTAAAGAAAAAGGCCATACTTTTCCTGCAACTCAAGAAGCCCTTCGATCGGCGCGAAGCCGCCCATCGAATAGACGCCATCGCAGACGTAAGCGACGATTGGATGCTTGCGGCAAAGCTGCTCCAAAGCATCGAGGTCATTGTGAGGAATTGTCTCGACTTGGGTCTCCTCGGCCACAACTGGCTTATGAAAGGCAAGCGAGGCATGTGCCAGACGGTCGAACACCATGACAGGTCTTTGACCTCCCGTTAAATGTCCGGAGGCGATGATTGGCAGTGCGCCCATGTTGGCAATCATAACCGTCGAGTAAGTAATAATCCGCGCCCCAAAGAGTTGGGAAAGCAATCCCTCAAGTTCACCAACGAGTCCGAAATTCAGGCGCGTGCGTGCACAAGACCAGTGGAGTGATCCGTATTCCTTTATCGCGGCAACCGCGCCTGCAACGATAGCTGGATGATTGTCCAAGCCGAGGTAGCAACAACGTACGTAGTCGGCCATGGTATCGCCTCGACGCTCGCCCTCCGTGATCATGACCGCCCTCCCCTCTAAAGACCGCCCGTAAACACCCATGAGACCACGTTGGTGAGCCCGTTCGAAATGCATTCGCGTCCGATCAATGACCGAAGCGGTGTTGCGGAAATGACTGGCGTTTGCAGCGCCCGCTGTGAATTCCACCGGAGACATTTGGACGTCCTTTCAAAAGTGCATATTTGCGGTAAATTGGCTCCCCAGTCTCACGTGATCCAAATTGCGAACCGCCGAATTCCGATGCGGCTGATGGCCGTCTGATATGATCCCGAAGACACCTTCAGTCTGTCGGATGAGGAGCTGGCGCGCCCTGGGTGGAGAGACCCGAATACCCAGTTCTGGGGTGAAGAGTTCTTCTGCCCTGAGTAGCCGGCGCATCCTGGCACAACGTGCCGCAAAGCCCAGGTTGGAGTTTTCAGCACTAGGTGGAACATGACACCGGAAATGAATCGCGAGACAAGGGAACCGCCACGCGGTCGAGCCCGTCATCGGCGCAATCAAAGCTGAACACCGGAGGGGCGGCACCTGTATCGCCCACAATCAGGACGACGTCGGCGGCGCCTCCCTGGCCACCGCCGACTACTTCCCGCTCCTGCTAGACGGTTCAGGAGCTTTTGTGGCTTCTGTTCGCCGCGGCGCTCCCACTCAGGCCGATATGACCCGCGGTCGGGGACATCCACTCAGGTCCACCAGAGAACAAGATCTGGCCGCGCAAATCCGAAAAAGCAATTCAGCAGCACGCGACGCTTTCCGTTGCCTGATTGACCGGTAACCCCGTGAACGAAGCCGCCATCGATTAGGGCGATATCCCCAGTTTTGAGCTCGAACTCGCGGCAAGGGACGGCCTCCAGATAGGCTGCCGAATAGGGGTATCCAGTGGTCTCCACACCTTGCGATATCCGGTCCGCAACCGTCGGCTTGTGGCTCCAGAGCTTCAGATTGCCGCCTTCCTCAGGCATGCTGGGATAGAGGTTGAGCGCTGCGACCGTATTGTGCGCCACCGCAGAAAGCTCGTAATCATCGCCAGCACGTAAGACTTGAGCGACGTCGTCGTGGGGATCCAAGGAAAACGTGCCTGTGCCCGACCAACTGAGGCCGCGACAAACATTGGCCTGGCCGTGTTCGGAACGCGCTAGCCGCAATTCGATTCCCTGGTTGTGAAGCTCTCGCTTCAACGCCCCGAATACTGCTCGAACCGGGTCAACCAAATTCTTAAAAAGGGCATCGACGTACGGCCGCGCGTTTTCGGCGTCTGCGAAATAGGTGGCTGCATCCTTTCTGTAGTGAGATGCACCGACATATTGTCCGGGCACACCATCTTTACGCTCTCTGAGACCGGAGCTTCCAATAAAGTTCGTAGTGATCTCCTCTGCTACTTCGGTGCTGAAAGCTTGCTTGATGTGCAGAGCGGTGAGCTCACCTTTCAGGACCGAGATGATCTCCGCCGTGTTGATCGACCCGGTCCGTTCTTTGATCGAAACCGGCGAGATGGCTGGCACTTGAGATATCTGACTAGGCATTGTCTTGCTCCTGTAGTGCGTGTTCAAGGATGGTGATGCCACGATCGAGTTCGGCATCGGTGATGGTTATCGGCGGGAGGACTTTGATAACGTCGCGATTTGGCCCCGAGGATTCGATAAGAAGGCCATTTTCGAATGCGACATCGTGCACGCGGCCGACAACTGCCGGTGAACGGCATTTCAGGCCGGCCATCAGACCGCGGCCGCGCTTCTGTTCGATGTATCTTGGAAATTTCGCAACCAGGCGATCGAGGTGCGTTTGCAGCCTGACGGCTGTCCGCTCGACACCTGCAGTAAATTTCCTATCCGACCACATCTTGCACATGGCTCCTGCCGTCACGAAGGCGAAATTGTTTCCTCTGAAGGTCCCGCTATGTTCTCCGGGCTTCCATATATCCAAGTCGGGTCGAATCAGAACGATGGACAACGGACTACCTGAACCGCTAAGGGACTTAGAAAGACAAACAATATCCGGTTCGATTTTTGCAGACTCGAATGAGAAGAAGTCGCCAGTTCGGCCCGCACCTGCCTGGATGTCGTCGACGATAAAAACAATGCCATGCGTGCGGCAAATGCGCTGAATTTCCGTGAGCCACGCTGCGGATGCGGCGTTCATGCCGCCCTCTGCCTGGATGGTCTCCAGAATGATTGCGGCAGGCTTTTCTATGCCGCTCCCCGGGTCGCTCAAAACGCTGTCGATGTAACTGGCGGAATCGAAAGCTTGGCTCGGATAGCCGTCATAGGGAACACGGATCACATCGTGGCGAGCGACGCCTCCCAGTTCCCTGGTTGAGGCCGAGCCCGACACCGCTAGAGAGCCGAGCGACATGCCGTGGAACGCATTCGTAAAGGCCATGACGCTCGAGCGGCCGGTGTATTTTCGCGCCAGCGCCAGAGCCGCTTCGTTGGCGTTCGTGCCGGTCGGCCCAGGAAACTGAATCTTGTATGAAAGGCCTCTGGGTTTCAGGATCCAATCGACGAACCCTTCAATGAAGTCACGCTTTGCCGCCGTATGCATATCAAGCGACAGAAGAATGTTCTCACCGACGAGATATTCAATCGCCGGCGCCATAATATCCGGATTGTTGTGCCCGTAGTTGAGTGCGCCGGAACCCACCAGGAAATCGATAAAGGGCTTACCCGTCTCGTCCCAGATCGTCGCCCCAAGGGCCTTCGTAAAGACGGTGGGGAACGCCCGGCAATAACGACGAACGCTAGATTCATGAGCCGTGAAAGCGTCGGTGTCCATATTAAGTCCTCTGCACATAGTCGTCAAAGAAGAGAGCTGTTTAATGGCTAGTGGTTTGCGGCATATGTTCGTCGTTTAACATTGAAGCAGAATGCCGGAGGCAGCTTTGTTTGGTCTGGGTTTGGTCTGGTGGTGCCGGGATCCTCATTGAATATTGTTGGTTGCGTTGCCCTCCATTCGGATGTCTTCGGGGAATGTGCTGCAACAAGATGGCTTCTAAACCTTCCGCGAAAGCACCGATACTATGGCATCAGGTAGTTGACGTACCCACCCATCGCTGCCCATAGCGCCTCCGCACAAATGAATGGGTCCAAGGAGATCAGCAGGGTCGCGTCGCCAGAGGTTGTGTCGCTCGGCGGTAGCGAAGCCGCTCGCGAGCGCGCTCCTCGATGGCGCCGTAGCGAGCGAGCGGCTTCGCGGCGGTCATCAATATTCGCCGTTCAACCTCGGGCTGCGGACACCAACCTGATTCAAGAAACTATTTGATGACCGATGACACAGCGAAAGCCACGCTCTCTTTGAGAAGAATGCGGATTCCGATCTCTTGCGCGATAACTGGCCCGAGCCGCCGGATCAAAAGGGCGGGGCCGCCGTGGACCCCCTTGACGGAAAGCCCGTTCGTAGGCCAGGCGGAAGCAACCGGGAGACGCGCTGGCGAAGGGCCGCATCGGTTTCGAGAGCGTCAACTACCGCGACGGCAACCATCCCCGGCCGCAGCTGGGGCTGCTGCCTTCAGGCGAGTCGAACAGGAGATCGTCTGGGAGGCTGAAGGCGTTGACGAGGTGGGCCGTGAGTAAGTAATCAAGCGCTGATCGGGATCGACGAACGCTGTTTCCGTCCGACCGAGGTTGACCTGTGATCGGCGTTACCTCAAGGCAGGCAGGCCGACAAGCTCGGTTGGAAGCCGAAGACCCCTTTCGATGTGGTCGAGGCCCACTGCCGCGCCTCACGCGAAAACACGATGGCGTCGCGAGCAGGTGCATTTGTCGTGGGGCCATCCGCATTGCCAGGCACGCCCTCTCGGCCGGCATCCGCCCAGGTCCGGTCGTTTGGATCGGCGAATTCACACATTCTGCAAAGCAGAAAACCATCCGCTCCATTCATGCGGTCGACGATTTCGCGAAAAACTGGCTTTTCAAACAGATCGGAGTAACCCTCATATAGAAGGTTGCCCAATACGTGACTCCGTTCAAAATCCATGCAGCACAGGGTGACGTCGCCGTTTGGAAGAAGAACATTCCGATACTGTCGTTCGTCCACGCAGGTTAGGGCTCCGAGCACTGGCTGACGTGGTGCAACGATCTTAGGGTCGACGCTTCCACCCCTACTGCTCACCGGCCGCGCTTTTATCAGTGCTTCGGTAGGAATAATGTCGGCTATATCTGGGTGGGGCTCGCCCAAGGCCACGAATCGGATCAAGGGGATGTCCGCGTCGACGAGTTGACGAACCAGATCGCGATACTTGTCTCCGACCAGGCGGCTGTTCATGTAGGTGCCGTCATCGAAAACATGGACCACGAATACGCCCAAGCGCAAGGCTTGCAATCGCTGCAGGTCCTGCCCGTTCATTCCCACCAGCGTCGTAAAAATCCTGATGCCATGGCCTTTGGCGAAGGCGTGCTCCACCATTTCGGTGCAGTCCGGATTGAGCCAAGGTTCGGAGTATCCCGCAAAACCAATGTCGACGGAAGTCGGTACGCGGGCCAGACACCGCTTGAAATCTTCAAGACCCAGATGACTCGCATGAGACACTTTTCTTTGCCGGACCGCGAACTTGTCCTGGGGACAATATGAACATCCTACGACACATCCCGTGGTCGTCGTTATCTCCAAAACCCTGCCGGCTGTGTTTGCTGAGCGAAGTTCCGGTAAAATCACTGGTGATTACTCCCATCTACCTCCTGCGAAGCGCCACGATAGTGTACGTGTGCCTTTGGCTTTCTGACACCGCCTGTTGATCCACCGCGGCAACGCGGCCATCTACCCTTTTTCGCAGCCTAAGCCGACCGGTTCGCCGATTTGCCGGGCCGACTCTTCACAAACTTCCAGCGCGTCGGACCAGAGACAGCATTGCAATTTTCGAGGCATCACTCGCTCCGGAGATGTAGCCTCAATCGTCGATCGCTGGCCCGTCGCCGAGATGCGCGCGCAGCACCCTCGAACCCGCCGGAGAGAAGCTTTCTGGATGAGGTCGATCATCCCTTACGTCGAGCGAGTTCCGTGTTCTCATGCGGCTTAACCCTCACACTATATTGCCGCACCTCGACCAGCAAAGGCCGTGCCAGTGCCCTTGGCGCGCAGTTACTGCGTGATAGGCTTCGAAAAGCCCGACAGGCCCAAGACGCTCCGCTGTTTTGAACCCGACATGTTTTCTGACGGCTGTCAGATTTTGGACACACATCACTCATGCGTCAGTCGCTTAAGACAGAATGGCGTGCTGAGTTCTGCAAATTCGCTGAGAGCGGGCGGTCATGACAGGGTGGTGCTCAACGTCACCGATTCCCTGGAAGGAACGCCGCCATGATCAAGACGGAAAGTAAGACCGCCAGCGCTGCCGTCAAAGACATTCTGCTTTGAAACCCGGATAGATCGAACGAGGTGGGTGATGCAGGAGGTGCTCGAGGCCGAGATGGACGAGGCGCTGGGGCTTCGAAGAGCGAGCGCACGCCGGAGCTCTCGGCTATCACGCGCGCTACTACGGGCGGAGAACTAGCTGCGCACCTACGGCGGTTCGATAATCCCAAGTTTCAAAGCTTTTACAACAGCTACCGTTCTGCTGGTCGCATCCAACTTCCGCATTACATTTTTTAAATGGAAATCTATCGTATTTCGTGATCTGCCTAAAATAGTTCCTATTTCCCATGACGATTTTCCTTTCGACACCCAATCAATGCAATGTATTTCTCTCGGAGACAGGTTATGTACTCGTTCCGACGCAGTCGTAGTGTCGAACTTCGTAACCATCCGATGAAACCGCAGCGCGGCCATTTGCAGGTAGGTGATCGTTCTATTCTGCAATTCGCAGTCCGAGGATTGAGCAAAACTCACAAACCTAAAGCTGTCACCAGGGCCATGTAATGGGACGGTAACGCCTGACCTCAAGCCGAATGTTGCTGCTTCGTCCAAGACGCGGCGTCCATCTTCAGTTATGCTTTCATCGGTATACACCTCGCTCCATCGAAAGGGCCCCGCCTCCTTTCGACCTTTCTTGATGAGTGGGTCTATTTTGGCATAGCCCATTCTCGAGTAGCGCTCCTGCCATTCAGCAGGATAATTCCACATCACCACAGAACCCTCTCGGTTCGGCTTGAAAACCCCCTGTTTTGATGCGAGCGGGCCATAGGCAATCCACGGGCAATCGAACTTCAGCGCAAACGCAGACATCCGTTCGAACAACTGTTCGGATTGAGCGATATCATCAGTCATCTCGAGGAATAGGTCTAACTCCACCTGCGGGAGTTCCATGATGCCTCCTTCATTGCGTTCTCATCGGTGCAAAGTTTGCTCCAGCCCAGCCTCGCAACATCCGAAGTCAACGGGACTCGAGCCGGAGTTCCTTTCGCCACCTGGAGTACCCTCAAGAGTCGTGCCAGCTTGCGAGCGAAGCTTCTTCTTCAGGTCGTCAATCGACTGGGGGAGGTACCCAGGAGGCGAACCGAACAGCACTGTGTCGGGGAGCGCACAATCCGACAGTCGAGCATTCGATTGACGGAATATGGGCAGGAACGTATTCGCGGCGCGCTTTTGAAATCAGCACCTAAGTCCCGGGCCTGAGAAAGCTGCATGGCAACTGTACTTATTTGATCGAGGCAACGTGATGCACTCACTCCGCTTATCGGATGGAGAAAGAACAAGTTCACAATTCAATCGATACGTCGACCTTCTTTTCCAATCTCCCGAGCTGGGCAGCCGTAGCAAAAGTATTCGACTGGATCGCGGCTGACTTTCTCCAGGCTCGGTAACCTGCTGAATTTGTCCTTCGGATGTTCCCGCTCAGTTGGCACGACTTTTGAACATCACCGTCGTGAGGCGGCAGGAGCTGCCCGCCAAAATTGATGCTGTTATGGGGGAGGTCGAAAATTCTAGTTTTGTCTTTTAACGTCTTTGGGACCGAGCGTGTTGATGCGCCCGCTTGGAAACTATGAAACGTTTCCCCGTCCATGGACGCGGCGCCACTGGTCGCCACGTACTCGCCTTCACTGTCCGCCACTGGAGCCGGCAGCCGGTGCGGCTCGCGATCATCACGGCTGCGATGCTTGCCTCCACGCTGGCTGACGTGCTGATGCCGGTCTATTCAGGTCGTCTCATCGATGCTGTTGCAGGCGGCGCTGCTGTGGCAGCACCAGCCTGGCATTCGGCCCTTGCAGCCTTCTCTGTACCGATTGCGCTTGCGCTCGTTGCCATCGCCATGCGCCACATCGCCGTCATTGGCCTGAACGATCTTTTGCTGAAGATGATGTCCGATGTCGCGAACGAAGCGTTCTATCATGTCCAGCGCTTTTCGACAGACTGGCATGCGAACAGCTTCGCCGGCTCGACAGTGCGCAAGATAACGCGCGGCATGTGGGCGCTCGACCCTCTAAACAGCACAATATTGGTCGCGCTGTTCCCGTCCTTTATCATCTTGGTAGGTTCGACGGCGCTGCTCGGCTGGCACTGGCCGGTCATGGGCGTGATCTTTGCTTGCGGCTCTCTGATCTATCTAGCGTTTTCGATTTCGCTGTCGCTCAGCTATGTCGCGCCGGCGGCGAGCCTTGCCAACCAATGGGACACAAAGCTCGGCGGCGCGCTTGCGGACGCGGTCAGTTGCAACGCTGTGGTCAAAGGCTTCGGCGCCGAGGTTCGCGAAGACCAGCGGCTTGAAAATATCATGACCAAATGGCGGCACCGCGCGCGCCGGAGTTGGGTGCGCGGAACGATCGTCGACTCAACCCAAGGCGTCACTTTGGTTGCGCTCAGGGTGGCGGTGGTCGGATATGCCCTGCTTCTGTGGTCGCATGGACAGGCAACGCCGGGCGAGATAGCCTATGTTCTCACGTCCTTCATCGTCCTGAAGGGCTATCTGCGTGATGCCGGCATGCATGTCCGCACCGTGCAACGCTCGGTTAATGATATGGAAGAACTGGTGGCCATCCACAATCAGCAGCTGGATGTTGCGGATCGTCCAGAGGCCAAGCCGATCCGGATCACGACGGGCCGCATCGATTTCGAGAACGTCCACTTCCGTTACGCCAACCATCCCCTGCCGATCTATAGCCAATGTTCGCTGTCGATTGAGGCTGGCGAAAGGGTTGGGTTGGTTGGACCTTCCGGTTCCGGCAAGTCAACATTCGTGAAGCTCATCCAGAGACTCTACGACCTGAGCGGCGGCCGGATCCTGATAGACGGCCAGGACGTCTCCGAGGTGACCCAAGAGTCGCTCCGTTCGCAGATCGCGATCGTGCAGCAGGAGCCTATCCTGTTTCACAGGTCGCTTGCCGAGAACATCGCCTATGGCCGGCCTGGCGCGAGCCAGGCCGAAATCGAGCAAGCGGCACGGCTGGCCAGTGCGCATGACTTCATCGCGCCCCTGCCGAAGGGCTATGGGACATTGGTCGGCGAAAGAGG
>NZ_RZSF01000144.1:0-16090 GCF_004023325.1 Mesorhizobium sp. M1A.F.Ca.ET.072.01.1.1
GAACGGCTCGTCGAGCAGCACCAGCTTGCCGCCCCAATGAACGAAACGGTTGAGCTCGATCGCCTGCCGCTGGCCGCCCGAGAGATGCTCGACCTTGGTGCGCAGCGAGGGAATGCGAGTGCCGGCATTGGCCAGCGCCTTCGCCACTACGGACTCCATCGCGCGCTCGTCGAGCACCGGAACGCCCAGCACCTTGCGGGTGATCTCGCGGCCCATGAAGAAGTTGGCCACCACGTCGACATTGGTGCAGAGCGAGAGGTCCTGGTAGACGGTCTCGATGCCGGCGGCCTTGGCCTCGGCGGGGGTTTTGGCGAGGAATTCCTTGCCTTCGAACAGCATGCGACCCGAGGTCGGCTCAAGTCCGCCGGCAATGATCTTGACCAGCGTCGACTTGCCGGCGCCGTTGTCGCCGAGCAGCGCCACCACCTCGCCGCGCGCGATCGAGAAGCTGATGCCCCTCAGCGCCCGGATGGCGCCGTAATTCTTGGTGACGTTGTCAAGGACCAGCAGGGGTTCGCTCATGCCGCGATGTCTCCGCCGTTCAGAAGGTCGCCTTCGCGCTGCCGCTTGGCGGTGAAGATCTGGCCGAAGCGCGGCGAAAGCACGCCGGAAACGGCAAGTGCCGCGGCGCCGCGCAACACGGCATGCTGCCCGCCCTGCGCCACGAGGATGCGCGGCGCGGCGCGATCCTTGCGAGCCGAAACCGAATTGTGCAGCGGCTCCGCCAATGCAGCCAGGCGTTCGAGCAACTGAGGCGAGGCGAGGCCCCCAAGCACGATCGTCTCGGGGTCGAAAAGGTTCTCGATGACTGCGACGGCGTTGCGGAAGATCGGAGCGACTTCGGCCACCCATCCGGCGTCGTTGCCGTTCCAGCGGCCGCGCGCCTCGAGCGACAGATAGCGTTCGAGGCAGCCCCGGTTGCCGCAGGGGCAAAGCTCGCCTTCCGGAACGACGGGGATGTGTCCGATCTCGCCGGCATTGCCCCAGGCCCCGCGCAGCACGCCGCCGTCATGCACCATGGCGCCGCCAAGCCCGACGCTGAAGTAGAGATAGTAGTAGTCGGAACGCTGGAGGCCGAGGCCGTAGAGGCGTTCCCCCATGGCCGCCGCCGCCATATCGGTCTCGAAGAAGGCGGGCAGGCCGGTCGCGGCGGCAAGGCGCTCGCGCAACGGCACGCCTTTCCAGCCCGCCATTGTGGTCGGTCCGACGAAGCTCATGGTCTCGACGCCGAACGGGCCGGGAAGCGCCATGCCGACGCCGATGACCCGTCCTCCGGCGCGGCGCCCGGTCAGATCGGCAACCATGGCGCCGATCGCCTCGAAGGCGAGATCGGGTGTCGGGCTCGGCGCTTCGCGATGGACGCTCTCGATCACGTCGCCGCTCAGGTTGATGAGTGCGGCGTCTATCCCCAGCGGGGTGAGGTGGATGCCGACCGCATAGCCGCCTTCCGGGTTGATGCGCAGCGTGGCCGGCGGCTGGCCGCGGCCCTTCGGCTCCTCGCGGACCGACAGTATGTAACCCTGTTCCTCCAATTCGCGCACGATGGTCGAAACCGTCTGAACGGTGAGCCCGACGTGCTGCGCGATGTCGCCGCGGGCGATCGGACCGAAGCGGCGGATGGATTCGAGCACGATGCGCCGGTTGTACGGCCGCCCGAACTCCTGATTGGTTCCCCGCAACGCCATGGCTTGCGCTCCTGACGGCTTCAAGGTTCGCAGAGAAGATTTATTCAGTCAAATGGAATTCAAAAATAATTGCCCGGCTCCCGAGGAGAGCAAGTTTCCCTGCGGTTCCCCAGCGCTTGCGCCCGGGCAATGTGCGGAAAGCTAGTATCTGATGACGCGACGCTCGATCAGCACGACAATGCAGAAAAGCGCGATCGATAACGACGACGACAGCACGATCGCGGCGTAGAGCCGGTCGGATTGATAGTTGAACGTCGCCTGGATGATCAGCGCGCCGAGGCCTTTGTCCGAGCCGATCCATTCGCCGACGATGGCGCCGATCACCGCAGTGGCCGAGGCGATGCGCAGCGAGGAGAATAGCATCGGCAGGGCGCGGGGCAGGCGCAGAGCCCAGAAGATCTCCGAGCGTGTCGCCGACAGCACGCGGAACAGCTCGTGTTCGTTGTCGCTCGCCGAATCCAGGCCCCGGATCATGTTCACCAGGGTCGGGAAGAAGCAGATCACCGCGGCGATGACGATCTTTGGCGTCATGCCGAGGCCGAAGATCAGGATGATGATCGGCGACAGCGCCAGGATCGGAATGGTGTTGAAGAATAGCACGATCGGGAAATAGGCGGCCTGCAGGATGCGGCTGTGCACGAAGACCACGGCAAGCAGCACGGCGGCGAGATTGCCGATGACGAAGCCCGCCAGCGCCTCAATCAGCGTCGGTCTGAGGTTGTCGATGAGCAGGGCGAAATTCTTCTGGAAGACGCCGAAGATCGCCGTCGGCGTCGGCACGATATAGGCCGGCACGCCGAGCAGCGGCAGGAGATACTGCCAGGCAATCAGGATCGACGCCGCGCCCAGAACCGGAAGCGCAGTTGCCATTTGCGGGGCAAGCGGCGCCGGTCTCACGATGCGCGCTCCAGCGCTGCACGCAACTCGGCCATGGCGGCGACGATCGCGGCATCCTCGCGCTTGCAGCGGTTGCCTTCCTGCTTGAAGGGCCGCAGGTCGAGGTCCTTCACCACCCGTCCCGGATTGGCAGCCAGCACAATGACACGCTCGCCGAGATAGGCGGCTTCGGCGATCGAATGGGTGACGAAAAGGATCGTTGTGCCGGTGCGCCGCCAGAGCGTCAGCAATTCGTCGTTGAGGCGATCGCGCGTGATCTCGTCCAGCGCGCCGAACGGCTCGTCCATCAGAAGCAGCCTGGGCTCGCCAAGCAGGGCGCGCGCGATGGCGACGCGCTGGCGCTGGCCCCCCGAAAGCTGATGCGGCAGGCGTTCACCGAGTCCGCCAAGCCCCATCAGCTCCAGCAGTTCGCTGCTGCGGTCATCGATCTTGCGTGTGAGGCTGCGCTGGCCGACGCCGAGCGGCAGGCGCACATTGTCGCGCACCGTGCGCCAGGGCAGCAGGGTGGAATCCTGGAAGACGAAGCCGACGTCGCGGCGCGAGCGCACCGCGTGCGGTGTAGCCCCAAGCACGCTGATCGTGCCGTCCAGCGGGTCGAGCAGGTCCGCCACCACGCGAAGTAAGGTCGACTTGCCGCAGCCCGACGGGCCGAGGATCGACAGGAAGGAGCCGGCCGCGACCGTGAGGTCGAGGCCGGACAGCACTTTGACAACCTTCTGCCGGCCGCCATAGCCGACATCGAGCTTCTGCGCTTCGATGGCGTTCGGCATCAGGCCGCGGGCGCGTCGAGCTTGGGCCGGTCCGCGGCCGAAAGCTCCAGGATCTTCGTGGTGTAGACATCTTTGGCGGCCGGGCGTCCGTTCGGGTACTGGCCGACCTTGTCGAGCAGCGTCAATTGCTCCTCGATGGAGGCGGGGTCGAACGTGCCCCAGCCATCCTTGGCGGTCGCGCCGTCGAAGGAGAGTTTCAGCACCAGGTTGACGGTCTTCTCTTCCCAGCCGAGATCCATCTCCGGATAGGCGGCGACCATCTTCTTCACCGCTTCCTGGGGGTTGGCGTGAACCCAGCCCCAGCCCTTGCCGACCGCGCCGATGAACTTCGCCAGTGTGTCGGGGTCCTTCTCGATTGCCGCGTCGGTCGCGAAATAGACGTCGGCGTAGGAAGCGAGGCCGAGGTCGCGCACCAGGAGATCGATACGGTCGTCGCCGACCACGCTCAGCGCCTGGGTGTTGGTGATCCAGCCGCCGATGGCGTCGACGTCGCCGCGCACCAGAGGCGCCTTGTCGAAGCCGACATTGACGATGGTGACTTCCGACGGGTCGATGCCGTTCTTGGCCAAGATCTCATCGATGACGAAGCGCGCGGTCGGCTGGATGCCGATCTTCTTGCCCTTGAGGTCGGCAACATTGCGGATTGGCTTTCCCGGTTTCGAGGTCAGCGCATAGGGGCCGGTGCGGAAGCCGCAGGCGATGATTTTGATCGGCACGCCGCTGGCGCGTGCCGCATAAAGCTGCGGCGTTTCCGAGAACTGGCCGAGCTGCGCGGCCCCGGAGATCACCGGCGGCACGGTCGAGGCATTGGGCCCGCCAGGGCTGAACTCCACCTCGAGCCCGGCATCCTTGAAATAGCCGTTGGCGACGGCCGCGATGTCGCCGATCTGGCCATTGGACATCAGCCAGTCATACTGGATGACGACCTTGCCGGCGGCCCTGGCGCCCCGCGTCAACACCAATTGCATACCGGCTGACGCGGCTGCGACCGCTGCGAGGCCGCCCTTCACGAAAGCGCGGCGGTTCAATTCGTAGTCTTGGTTCCCACTCATTTTTCGCTCCTGTTGCAGACTTCTTGTCTCTTCTTTCCAAGCGCCGACCCCTCGGCGCGGCGTCGCTACGGCTGTTGGTCGTGGTAGTCGCCAGGGCCGCCGTCGAGCCAGGCGTAAAGCTCCCAAAGCGTGTCGTCCGGATCGGTGAAATAGGCGCAGCGCGCATTCCAGACGTAGTTTTCGGGCGGTCCATAGAAGGGCACGCCCTTGGCGCTCAATTCGCCGTGCAGCCGGTCGATCTCGGTCGGCGATCCGAGCTGGACGGCGACGCAAACCTTGTGCGCTTGGCGCGGCGATCTCTGGTTCGAGACGCCGGTGTGTCGGTTGATGTGGTCGAGCTCCCAGGCGGCGAGCGTCACGCCCTCGCCATGGAAATCGGCAAAGCCTTCGGCACGCCGACGCAGCCGGAAGCCGAGTTTCCCGACATAAAAGTCGACCGTACGCTCGATATTTTCCACCAGCAGGCAGACGTCGGAGATGCGGGTGAGGTTGGCCGGCATGACTATTTCGTCCCGCCGGTCTTGGAGAGTGGCAGCTTCACGCCGACGCGGTTGGCGGCGCCGATGATGTGCGTACGCATTGCTGCTTCCGCCGCCGCCGGATCGCCCGCCACCAGCGCCTCGTAGATGCGCACATGCTCGCCGACATTGATCTCGACGAGATCGTGCAGCGGGTTGGTCATGCGGGCATAGTGGATCGACTGGCGGATCTGCTCACAGACAAAAGAGATGAAGGTGTGGATGTAGCTGTTGCCGGTCGCCCGCGCGATCTCGCGGTGGAAGAGCAGGTCGGCGTCGATGCTGCCTTCTTCCCAGCGCTCCTCGCCGCCCATGCGGTCGAGCGCCGCCTTGATCGAATCGAGATGCTCCTGCCCGCGCCGCGCCGCGGCGAGCGCCGCCGACTCGGCCTCGAGGATGCAACGCAGCTCGAACAGCCGCTCCATATTATGGGTGTCCTTGAGCGCCTCGCGGTCGATGCGGATGGCGGCCCTTTGCTCGGGCGCCAGCACGAAGGCTCCGATACCTTGCCGCGCTTCGATCATGCCGTCGGCCCTGAGCTGGGCAATCGCCTCGCGCACCACATTGCGGCTGACGCCGAACTTCTCGGAAAGCTCCTGCTCGGTCGGCAGCCGCGCGCCGGGATTCAACTCGCCGGATTCGATCTCGCGGCTGAGGAAGGCCGCGACCCGGTGCGGCAGGGTTTCGACGGTGCCGATGGCGGCCAGTCTCTGCTTCATAAAAAACGCTCCGTCGAGGGCAGCAGGCAGCCGGGGTTCATCACCCCTTTAGGGTCGAGCGCAGTCTTCAGCGCGGTAACCATGCGGCGATGCGCCGGCGAAAGCCCGGCCCAGAATTCTCGGGCACGGCTGCGGCCGATGCCGTGCTCGGCGCTGATCGAGCCGCCGAGGCTGACGGCGATGTCGTACAGCCCGGCCGTGATTTCTTCGCCGCGCACCCGCGCTTCGCCATCAGCGAGATCGAGCGGCGGCAGCACATTGAAATGGATGTTGCCGTCGCCGGCATGGCCATAGGCCAGTGCAATCCAGCCCGGATGTTCGGTGGCGACGAAGCGGCGGGCGCGTTCGACAAGGACAGGGATATCGGAAATGCGCACCGAGAGATCGGTGCGCACGTGATAGCCGCGCTTCGCCTGGCCCTCGACCAGTCCCTCGCGGATCGCCCAGAGGGCCTTAGCCTGCGCGTTGCTGGTCGCGAGGACTGCGTCGGCCACCAGGCCGCCTTCGAGCGCATCGGTTAGAAAACTGGCGAGCACGCCGTTGAGGTCGATGGTCGGTCCGGAGGACAATTCGATCAGCGCATGGACGGGTCCTGCGACAGGCGCCGTCATTCCAGGATCGACCAGCCGGGCCAAATCGATGCATTCCGAGCCGATGATCTCGAAGGCGGAAATCAGATCGGAGCAGGCGCGGCGCGCTCGGTTGAACAGGCCGATGGCCGCTTCGAACGAGACGAGGCCGAGATAGGCGGTCTCGACACGGGCCGGCTTCGGGAACAGCTTGACCTCCACACCGGTAATGATGCCGAGCGTGCCCTCGGAGCCGATGAACAGCTGCTTCAGGTCATAACCGCTGTTGTTCTTGCGCAGCCCGGAAAGGCCGTTCCACAGCTCGCCATCGGCCAGAACAACCTCCAGCCCCAGGATCAGGTCGCGCGCCATGCCGTAGCGCAGCACGTTGACGCCGCCGGCATTGGTCGCGGCATTGCCGCCGATCTGGCAACTGCCTTGTGCGCCGAGCGCCAGTGGGAACAGGCAATCTTCGGCCTCGCTTGCCTCTTTGATCGCCTGCAGCACGCAGCCTGCGTCCGCCTGAAGTGTGAAGTTCGCGCGATCGATCCGGCGGATGGCGTTCAGCCGCTCTAGGCTGACGACTACACCGCCGGTGGCGGTGCCATCGATGGCGCCCGAAACCAAGCCGGTGTTGCCGCCCTGTGGAATGACGCCGAGTCCCAACTCGCTGCACAGACGCATCAGCGCTTGCACCTCCGCAACCGACGCGGGGCGCAGTACGGCCAGCGCGCTGCCTCGATAGTCGCCGGCCCAATCGCCGAGATACTTCGCCATTCCAGCAGTGTCGGCGGTGAGACCGCTCGGCCCCACTGCGTCTTCGAAAACGCTGAGGATTTGCGGTGAGAGGCTGCGAATGGTCATCAGCGGCGCAATCGGTGAGGCGATAGGGTGATGTATATCATCCTACAACTTGGATTGAGTCAATCCAAAGCGAGCGCTGCCAAGCAAAACGGTCGATAAATCTGGAGGGACCTCGGGTCAGCCGCGAGGCGTGCGCTAAAGGTACTGCGCGACCTTCTTGCCGACGGCGAGGAAGCGCAGCGGGTCGACCGCCTCGCCGTTGTGGCGCACTTCGTAGTGGAGATGCGGACCGGTCGAGCGGCCGCTGCTGCCGGTCTTGCCGATCACGTCGCCGGCGGCGAGCTTCTGGCCGACAGTCACGTCGATCTCGCTGAGGTGGCCATAGCGCGTCGCAAAGCCGTTGCCGTGGTCGACCTCGACCATGCGGCCGTAGCCGCCGTTCCAGCCGGCCTTGGTGACGACGCCGGCAGCGGTGACCTTCGCCGGCATGCCGATCGGCGCCCTGAAATCCATTCCCGTATGCAGGGCGGCCGTGCCGAGGATCGGGTCGGTGCGCACCCCGAACGGGCTGGTCACGGTATGGCCCGGCGCGGGATTGCTGAGCGGCAGCTTGCGCGCCTCTTTCTTGACTTGATCTAGCGCATCAAGCGCTTCATCCAGCTCTTTGACTTTGCTGTCGAAGATCATTGAAGAATCGAGCGGCACCAGCGGCCCGCCGACATCGTTCTTGTCGAGCTCCGTGTCGACCGGCAGCCCGGCGGCTTGCAGTGCCTGCGAGATCGCGTCGGCGTTGCGATAAGCGTTGTCCGCAAGCGTGGTGATGCGCGTGAGCTGCTGGTTCTCGATGGCCTTGAGCGAAGCGTTGATCGACACGAAGAGCTTGTCGGCACGATCCGCTGCCGTTTCGTTGTCGAGCGGGTCGGAGCGTGTCGACCACAGGGAGAATGGCCTCGTGTCGCCGGCGCCCAACGATGCGACGGAGTAGGTCGGGGCCTGCGAAAGACCGCCGGTGATCTCGGCGCGCTCGTCGGGTTTGGTCGCGGTGGCATTGGCTGCGGCGGGCACATCGCCGACCTCGCTCTCGGCGCGTTCGAGGATCGGCCCGAGCCGGCCGTGGCGCTGGCTGAGCTGGGTCTGCCTGGCCAGCAACTCGCTGACCTTGGTCTCCATGAGCTGCTGGTCGAGAAGCTGGCGGCTGGTGATGCGATCGACCTGGGCGCGAAGCGCGGAGATGCGATCCTCATAGGCCTGCTGCATGCGCGCCTGCCTGGCTGCGGTGGCGCCGATCAGGTCATCGCGCAGCACCAGGTAGGAGGTGGCGAGCAGATAGCCGATGGCGATCGCCGCAAGCGCCGACCCGATGAAGGCGGCGAGCCACGGGCGGATGGTGAAATGCCGGATCTCGTTGCCCCGGGCGATAATGACCGTATGGGGCTCCTTGCGCCTGCCGAAGACCGCTGACTGACCGTTCACGGGACCAAGCTTTCGTTACGACTCCAACGACAGCTCGATTACACATTATTAGGGTTAACAAAGCTTTGCTGGCGGCGATGTCGGCATATCCAAATCCCGCAACGCGGGTGGCAGGTTGCAGGGAAGGAGGCCAGCAAAATCGCGGAAGCTTTGGGTCTGCCCCGCTTCACAGCGCGCGCACCGCCTCCAGCACCTCTTCGGCATGGCCCTTGACGCGCACCTTGCGCCAGATGCGGGCGACGCGTCCGTCCTGGCCGATCAGGAAGGTGGCGCGCTCGACTCCCATGTACTTGCGGCCGTACATCGTCTTCTCGACCCACAGATGATAGGCCTCGATCGCCTTGCGCTCCTCGTCGGCGACGAGATCGAGGGTGAGATCGTATTTCGCCTTGAATTTGTCGTGTTTCTTGACGCTATCGGGGGACAGCCCGATGACCACGGCGCCGGCCTTCTCGAATTCCGGCTTCAGCTGCGAGAAGCCGATCGCCTCGTTGGTGCAGCTTGTGGTGTCGTCCTGCGGATAAAAGTAGAGTACGACAGGTTTTCCCCGGATCGCGGCGAGGCTGAGGGAGCCGCCGCCGTCGCGCGGAAGATCGAATTGCGGCGCAACGTCGCCCACGTCGAGATCAGCCATGTCGATGCCCTTGTTTGCGGTTACGCGCGGATCGAGCATCGATATAACGTGAGGCGGGGATTCGTCCACGACGAGTACGTTTACAACGGAATATTGCTTGGATCAGGAGCAACCGCAGCACGAGAAGATCAGGTTCAGGCGTGACGAGATCACCGACCTGGGAGCTTTTCCGTCCGCTTGCAGCGTGCCGCCGCTTGGCCGTGCTTCGGTGCGCCGGCGCTTCCGCATCCTCGGCCGGGTGTTCGCCGGACTCTGCGCACTGGTGCTTCTGGCGGCAATTGGCGTCTATGTGCTTGGCACGTCAGGCATCGGCACGGAACGACTTCGCGCCGAAGCCGAGACGGCCATCGAGAAGCTCGCTGGCGTCGATCTCAACGTCACCGTTGGGCCGGCGCGGTTGACGCTCGATGGGTCGAGCTTCGTCGCCCTGCAGGTCAGCGACGTCAGCTTGAAGACGGCCGACGGCAAGCCGATGGCCGATGTCGGGCGCGTCCGCTTCGGCATGCGCCTGCTGCCGCTGCTATCCGGCGAGGTCAAGCTCACCAGCGCCCGGTTCTCCGATGCTCGCATCATGGTCGCCGCCATGCCGTCCGGCAGCGGTGATTGGACGGCGGCTTTGCGCAACGAGGATGGCCTGGTCGATCCGGAGAAAGTATCGGCGGCGGTGTTTGGCGGCGTCAACGCGGCGCTGGATGCGGTGCGCGCGGAATCGATGCGCCAGATCGACCTCCGCAACGTCGAGTTCGAATTGCCGCCGGGCGGATCGGTCAGGCGTGTGACCGTCGCCGAGGCCACGGTTGGGCAGACGGGCACAGGCAGCATGGAACTGTCTTCAAATGCCGATGTCGACGGCCGGCATGTCAGCCTGAGCGCCTCCGCGGCGCGCGATCCGAGCGCCAGGCGGATCGCATCGCTGGACGCCGCCCTCGCGATAGCGGACGTCGGCGTAACGCCCGCTCAGGGAAGCTCCAGCGGCGGGAACTTCGCCGCCCAGGGCGGCAAGCTTGGTTCTGTTGCGCTGAAGCTTTCGGGTGCCGAGGCGTCCGGCGAGACGACGTCGCGGCTGACGGCGTCGCTGTCGCTCGGCGGCTCGGTGCTCGATCTCGGCTCGCGCGGGCTGCTGCCCGCCGACGTCGATGTCAAGGCCACATTGGTCGCGGGATCAAACAAGGTCTCGGTCGACAAACTGCTGATCAGGACCGGCCGCTCGACATTCGATTTCTCAGGCTCGATCGGGCCGAAGCCGGCAGCCGCGGGCGAGGAGCCGTCCTACCGCTATGACCTTGTCAGCGACGGTTCGACGCTCGCGCCTTCGGAATCGCCGGAGCCGGCGCTTCAGTTCCTTGCCCGGGTCGCCGGCGTCTACCAGACCAAGAGCCGCAAACTCGTCGCCGAGCAGATCGGCGTCCGCTCCGGCGGTTCGAGCGACGTGCTGGGCACGGCGTCGCTCGCCTTCATCGACAATGGCCCGCCGGGTGTGTCGCTGTCGCTCAATGTCCACGACATGCCGGTTTCGCATGTGAAGCAGTTGTGGCCCTGGTTCTCCGCCCGCAACGCGCGGCTTTGGGTGCTGGACAACCTGTTCGGCGGCCGCGTGGTCGACGCCAACCTGCAGTTCCAGGTCGTTCCGGGGCGGCTCGGCAACGGCGTTCCGCTTTCCGGCGACGAGGTGTTCGGCCGCTTCCAGGTCGAGGGCTCGCGCTTCGATACCGCGGGGCGCATTCCACCGATCCGCGATGCGGTCGGTGTCGTTGCCTTCCATGGCAACGATGTCGATATCACGCTGTCCTCGGGCAGCGTTTTTATGCCGAGCGGCCGCACCGTGGCGGCAAGCGGCGGCACGCTGACGATCAAGCAGGCGAATGTTTCGCCCGTGATCGGCTCGCTCGACATCGATGTCGCCGGCGAAGCCCCGGCGATCGCCGAACTCGCCTCCTTTGAGCCGATCAACGCCATGCGCCATGTCGGACTTGCGCCTGAGGATTTGAGCGGCACCGTCACCGGGCATGTGCGGGCCGACATTCCGCTGACTTCCGGCGTCGATACCTCGACGCTCGACTGGCTGGTGGCGCTGGACTACCAGGATCTTTCCTTAGCCAAGCCGTTCGAGGACCAGATGGTGACCGAGGCCGACGGGTCCATCACCGTGAGCCCCGACCGTGCGGTGATATCGGCCAAGGCGAAGCTGAACGGCATTCCGGCCGAGCTCGACCTGGTCGAGCCGCTCGAGGACAGCGGCCCGCCGCGCAGCCGTAAGGTCGCGCTGGTGATCGACGACAAGACGCGCGCTGCAGCAATGCCCGGCCTTTCGCCGCTGCTTTCCGGAACCATCAAGGTGGCGATCGACAAGAGCGGCGAGGGCGTCCAGAACGTGTCGGCCGACCTGACCAACGCAAGGCTCGACATCCCTTGGGCAGGATGGAGCAAGGGTGCCGGCATTCCGGCCAAGGTCACCTTCACGATGGCCAAGTCCGGCAGCACGACCACGCTGTCCGACTTCGATCTCGACGGGAAGAGCTTTTCGATCGACGGCGATGTGACACTGGTCAACGGGGCGCTGTCCTCGGCCCGGTTCAGCAAGGTCGCGCTCAACAGAGGAGACGACGTCGCGGTCTCGGTCAAACGGTCGGGCAAAAGCTATGCGGTCGATGTCAGCGGCGACTCTCTCGACGCCCGCTCGCTGATCAAACAGTTCACCTCAGACGTCGATACAGCCACAAAAGGCGCCGGCGCCGACGCGATCTCGGTCAGCGCCGACGTGAAGTCGCTGACCGGCTTTCACGACGAGGTGCTGTCGAACCTCAAGCTGAATTACAGCGCTGCCGGCTCCCGGGTGAATGGTCTCGATGTCAGCGCGACGGCGAGTTCGGGTGCCGCCATTGCCGTCCGAAACACCACCGGCGACGGCGGCCGGTCTCTCGGGATGAAATCGGCCGATGCCGGCGCTATCCTGCGCTTCCTCAACATTTACGAGCATATGGAGGGCGGGGCCATCACGCTGTCGCTGGCGGGCGACGCCGACGGGCCAATGAAGGGCCAGGTCGACGCCAGCAATTTCTATGTCGTCAACGAGCCGAAGCTTGCGTCGATCGTGTCGACCAGGCCGGCCGGCGACACGCGCAGCCTCAACCAGGCGGTCAAGGCCAACATCGACACCTCAAGGGTGCAGTTCGAGCGCGGCTATGCCGAGATCGACAAAGGCTCCGGCTATCTCAGACTGGCAAACGGTTTGTTGCGCGGTCCGCGCATCGGCACCACTTTCCAGGGCACGCTCTACGACCAAGACAACAATATGGACATGACCGGCACCTTCATGCCGGTTTATGGGCTGAACCGCATCTTCGGCGAACTGCCGCTGTTCGGCCCGCTGCTCGGCAACGGCCGCGACCGCGGCCTGATCGGCGTCACCTACCGGCTGCGCGGCAACGCCAACAAGCCGACGCTCAACATCAATCCGCTGTCGGTGGTGGCGCCCGGAATTTTTCGCTCAATCTTCGAGTATCGGTGATCAGGCCGACTAGATCGGCCGCACCAGAACGTGCTTCTTCCTGCCGAACGAGAGCTTCACCACACCTTCCGCGCCCAGGTCCTCAAGCGTTACCATGCGCCGGTCATCCGTGACCGCCTGGTCGTTGAGGCGCACGGCGCCGCCCTGGACATGCCGGCGCGCTTCGCCATTGGAGCCGGCGAGCCCGGCGGTGACGAACAGCGACAGGATGCCGATGCCGGCCTCGAGATCAGCCTTGGCGACGTCGATGCTGGGCAGCGTGTCGGCGAGCGCGCCTTCCTCGAAAGTCTTGCGCGCAGTCTCGGCAGCCGTTTCGGCCGCCGCGCGGCCATGCAGCATGGCGGTGATCTCGGTGGCGAGAATCTTCTTCGCCTGGTTGATCTCCGAGCCGCCGAGCTTTTCGAGGCGCGCGACCTCGGCCAGCGGCAGTGTCGTGTAGAGCTTCAGGAAGCGCCCGACATCCGCATCCTCGGTGTTGCGCCAGTACTGCCAGAACTCGTAAGGCGACAGCATATCGCCGTCGAGCCAGACAGCGCCGGAGGCCGACTTGCCCATCTTGGCGCCCGACGAGGTGGTGAGCAGCGGCGTTGTCATCGCAAACAGCTGCACGCCTTCCATGCGATGACCGAGATCGATGCCGTTGACGATGTTGCCCCACTGGTCGGAGCCGCCCATCTGCAGCCGGCAGCCGACGCGCTTGTAGAGCTCGACGAAGTCGTAAGCCTGCAGGATCATGTAGTTGAATTCGAGGAACGACAGCGACTGCTCGCGGTCGAGCCTGAGCTTTACGGAATCGAAGGCCAGCATGCGGTTTACGGAGAAATGCCGGCCGACATCGCGCAGGAAATTGACGTAGTTGATCTCCATCAGCCAGTCGGCGTTGTTGACCATCACCGCGTCGCCCGCGCCGCTGCCGAATTTGAGGTAAGGCGCGAAATTGCGGCGGATGCCGACGAGATTGCTTTCGATATCCCCAGGCGTCAGCAGCTTGCGCGCCTCGTCCTTGAAGGAAGGATCGCCGATCATCGAGGTGCCGCCGCCCATCAGCGCGATCGGCCGGTGGCCGGTCTGCTGCAGCCAGTGGAGCATCATGATCTGGATCAGCGATCCGGCATGCAGGCTCTTCGCCGTCGCATCGAAGCCGATGTAAGCGCTCACCGTTTCCTTGGCGAAGAGCTGGTCGAGGCCGGTTTCATCCGAAATCTGGTGGATGAAGCCGCGCTCGCTCATGATGCGCAGGAAATCGGACTTGAAGGCGGACATCTTTTCTTCCCGGAGGTCGCACGGCATTTGGCCGAGCTTGACGTGAAGGGGCGCGTTTAGCATCCAAGCGCGATCAGCAAAAGTGGTTTCCGGTTTTGCGTAGGATCGCGCTTCAAGAGGCAAACAGGCGATCAGCGACAGTGGCTTCCGGTTTCGCGCAACACCGCACTTCAACCGGCAAACCGGCGATCAGCAAAAGTGGCTGGGGGCTTTGCGTGCTATCGCCTTGCCATGAGCCGCATCCTTGCTTCGCCCCTTTTGCTGGCGTAATGAGGCGCCCGCGCAAGGGCAGCACGCCCCGACGCGCCGCGACGGGGCTATCCCGCAGATCAGATCGGACAAGCTCCCGCGATGAACAGGAACTATCTCCTCCTCTTTCTGTTCAGCATCCTGATGACCGTCAGCGGGCTGGCAAGCCTGCCGCCGGTCGACCGGGACGAATCACGCTTCGTCCAGTCGACCAAGCAGATGGTCGAGACCGGCGACTATATCGACATCCGACTGCAGGATGTGACCCGCTACAAGAAACCGATCGGCATCTACTGGCTGCAATCGGCGGCCGTCGTATTGAGCGGTGAGGGGGTCGAAGCGCCGATCTGGGTCTATCGACTGGTTTCGATGCTGGGCATCGCGCTCGCCGTCGTGGGCATCGGCTGGACGGGCACAAAACTCTTCGGCGCCAATGCCGGCCTTGCCGCCGGCCTGATGATGGCCGCCATCTTCGCCACCGCCTTCGAAGGCCGCGACGCCAAGACCGACGCCATGTTGCTCGCCTGCTGCGTGGCCGCGCAGGGCGCGCTGGCGCAGGTCTATCTGGCCGCGCGCCGCAAGGAGCCGGTTGCCGGCCACCTCCCATGGATCTTCTGGATCGCGCAGGGACTGGGAATTCTGATCAAGGGTCCGGTCGCTCCGCTGTTGTCGCTGCTGACGGCCGGCGCGCTGTTCGCCTTCGAACGCGACTGGCGCTGGCTTTTGAAGCTGAAGCTGGTGCGCGGCGTTGCAATCGTGCTCGTCATCGTGCTGCCCTGGATCATCCTCATCAGCTGGAAGAGCGGCGGCGCCTTCTTCCAGGAGGCGGTCGGCAAGGACATGCTGAACAAGGTGGCGCAGGGCGAGGAATCGCATGGCCTGCCGCCGGGCTTCTATATGCTCACCTATTCGCTGTTCATGTGGCCTTTCGGCCTGATCGCGGTCGGCGCCGGGCTGCAGGCCATCAACCGCTTCTGGGACGACCCGCGCCTGCGCTTCTGTCTCGCCTGGTATATCCCCTTCTGGCTGGTGTTCGAGGCGATCCCGACCAAGCTGCCGCATTATGTGCTGCCGGCCTATCCCGGCATGGCGCTGCTGATCGGCTGGCTGCTCACCTTGCCGGAGGATAAGGCCAATGCGCCGCTCAAGCGCTGGCAGAACTGGCTGTGGTGGTCGACCGCCTTCGGCGTCGTCGTCGTGTCGATCGGGCTAGCCGCAGTATGCATAGGCGCGCCGCTCTATCTCGCAAAAGCCTTTTCCTGGTGGAGCATTCCGGCGGCGATCGCCGCGCTCGTGACCGGCTATCTCGCTTTCCCGCGCCAATTGCAGGTGCCGCTCGAACGCATCGCGGCGATCGCGATCGGCGCGGGCGTAACCTTCAGCCTGCTGTTCGGCGTGATTGCGCCGGCGCTGAGGCCGATCTGGCTGAGCCCGGCCATCAAGGCAGCCGTCGATGCCAACCGTCCTTGCGACACCACGGTGGTCGCCTCGTCCCCCTATCACGAGCCGAGCCTGGTGTTCCTGGTCGGGACCAAGACCGTGCTGACCGACGTCGATGGCGTGGCAAAGCACCTGCTGGCCGATCCGACCTGTGCGCTGGGACTGGCGCCAGTCAAGGAGGAGCAAAAGCTCAACGAGCTGCTTGCCGGGCAGGGCAAGTCGGCGAAGCGACTGACCGAGATCGACGGGCTCAACTATTCGTCAGGAGACAAGCTGGCGCTCGGCCTTTATCGAGTGGCCCAGTGAGGAATAATGTCGGAGCTCGAAGACCCCATAGAGCCATGTCCGCCGTTTCTCTTTACCGCCGTTCGCTCGGCAACTTCCTCGACACGACGCGCATCGTGCAGCGGCGTTTTGCAGTGCGTCCCGCGCGCTATCCCGAGATTCCCTGGCTCGTCTGGGTCTCTGCATGGCTTCTGCTGGCCATAGCCATTGGCCTCACCCTGGAC
>NZ_RZSF01000145.1:0-16022 GCF_004023325.1 Mesorhizobium sp. M1A.F.Ca.ET.072.01.1.1
CCTCGCCTGAGGCCAAATCTGCGTCGGCGGCCTCCTGACATCCGCTCCCGCCACCAATTTCCCAAGCGCAATCAATCTGCAAAACAAAACCCCGCCGAAAATCGACGGGGTTCGTCAGCAGTCTGAACCCCGGCATTTCGCCGGGGCTTTTTTAATGTTCGCTGGCCTGGCGCGGACTGCCGCCCACGCCGTAGAAGCATCACGCCGCAGCCGAGACCTTCGCGTCGGTCGCGACCTCCGAGATCGTCTTCAGGACCTGCGAGGCGATCTGGTAGGGGTCGCCCTGGGAGTTCGGGCGGCGGTCTTCCAGATAGCCCTTGTAGTCGTTCTTGATGAAGGAGTGCGGCACGCGGATCGAGGCGCCGCGGTCGGCAACGCCATAGGAGAACTTGTTCCACGGCGCAGTCTCATGCTTGCCAGTCAGGCGCTTGTCGTTGTCCGGACCATAGACGGCGATGTGATCCATCAGGTTCTTTTCGAACTGGGCCATCAGCGCCTCGAAATAGGCCTTGCCGCCGACTTCGCGCATGTACTTGGTCGAGAAGTTGCAGTGCATGCCCGAGCCGTTCCAGTCGGTATCGCCAAGCGGCTTGCAGTGGAACTCGATGTCGATGCCGTACTTTTCGGTAAGGCGCAGCAGCAGGTAGCGCGCCATCCAGATCTGGTCGGCGGCTTTCTTGGAACCCTTGCCGAAGATCTGGAACTCCCACTGGCCCTTGGCCACTTCGGCGTTGATGCCTTCATGATTGATGCCGGCGGCGAGACAGAGGTCGAGATGCTCCTCGACGATCTGGCGCGCGACATCGCCGACATTCTTGTAGCCGACGCCGGTGTAATAAGGTCCCTGCGGCGCCGGATAGCCGCTCTCGGGGAAGCCGAGCGGGCGGCCATCCTTGTAGAAGAAATATTCCTGCTCGAAGCCGAACCAGGCGTCCTCGTCGTCGAGGATGGTCGCGCGGCTGTTCGATGCATGCGGGGTGACGCCATCGGGCATCATGACTTCGCACATGACGAGAACGCCGTTGGTGCGCGCCGGATCCGGATAGAGCGCGACCGGCTTCAGCACGCAGTCGGAGCTGCGGCCTTCGGCCTGGTTCGTGGAAGAGCCGTCGAAGCCCCACAGTGGCAGCTGCTCAAGCGTCGGGAACTCGGCAAACTCCTTGATCTGGGTCTTGCCGCGCAGATTGGGGGTCGGGGTGTAGCCGTCGAGCCAAATATACTCGAGTTTGTATTTGGTCATTCCAGTGCCTCTCGTTGCTTGGACGCCGGGGCGGCATCAACGCATGGCCGGACCGAGCCGGCCTGCCGTGCGCTAAAATGCAATTCATATGCCACTCTCCTCGTCCAGGGTGCGGCAAAATGGTCATCGCAAAGCGTTGATTTTACTGAGCCTGCGCAGCAATGCGCGGCGATCGTTCAGGCGCGCTTTCTGCATAAATGTTGTGCAACGACTGATCTTTTTGTGAGCATATTGCCTAAATGAATCGCAGAACCTATCTTGGGAACAGATTTGAATCGACTTGCTCCTGAAGAGGTAGGAGGCCGCCAATGGAAGTCACCACGTCCCGTCCGTCGGCAAGGATCCTGATGTTCCCGCTTGCAGGCCGGGCGTCTGCCTCAAATTTAGGCGCGAAGGCGAAATTCGCGGCAGAGCTTGCCTCGTTGCGCAATACGCACGCAGATTTCGACGGCTGGTACCATCAGGCGGCAATCGAGGAAGAACACAAGCAGCGCAAGAGCTGACCAATTCTTTCCAGCTCGAGACGAGAAAGAGCCCGGCGCGATCGCTCGCGCCGGGCTCTTCATTTGCCGAGGATCGGCTACTGCTTGGCGTCCAGATCGGTGCCCAGCGTATCCCTGACGAAGATCATGCCGATGATCAGCGACATCGCGGCGATCACCACTGGGTACCAGAGGCCGTAATAGATGTCGCCCTTGTAGGCGCTGAGCGCGAACACCGTTGCCGGCAGCAGGCCGCCGAACCAGCCATTGCCGATATGGTAAGGCAGCGACATGCCGGTATAGCGGATGCGGGTCGGGAACATCTCGACCAGGATCGCGGCGATCGGCCCGTAGACCATGGTCACGAACACGACCAAGATGAACAGGATGCCGATCGTCACCGGCCAATTCACCGCCTCCGGATCGGCGACCATGGCAAAGGCACCACCGCCCGGGATGTTGTAGACAGTGACCTCGGGGGCGCCGGCCGCTTCCTCCTTGGTCAGCAGCTTGTCGGCGACCGCCTTGTCGGTCGGAACGGTCGTCTTCTCGCCGCCGCGGATCGCCGCCGCATCGAGCTTCAATTCCGGATTGGCTGCGACGAAGGCGTCGAGCTTCTGGTCCGGCACCTTGGCCGCGGCCCGCTTCAGCGGATAACCGCCATCCTGCAGAGACATGTTGACTGCCTTTTGGAAGGCGGCCTCCGTGGCCTTGGCCTGATCGCCGGCGGCGACGGCGTCATAGGACTGCACCGTCTCGTTGCCGATCTTGACCGTGGCGGCGGTGCCGGGTGCCGCCGTCGAAACGACGTCGTAAGGCACCGAGTTCTTGGTCAGGAACGAGGTCGCGATATCGCAGGATGTCGTGAACTTCGCCGTGCCGACCGGATTGAACTGGAACCTGCAGTCGCCGGGGGCCGCGGTCACCGTTGCGCGCGTGTTTTGCTGTGCGGTGGCCAGCGCCGGATTGGCGGCCCAGGTCAGCGCCTTGAACAGCGGGAAGGTGCAGACGATTCCCAAAGCAAGGCCGGCCATGATGATCGGCTTGCGGCCGATCTTGTCGGACAGCCAGCCGAACACGACGAAGAAGATCGAGCCGACGGCAAGCGCGATCGCGATCATGACGTTGACCGACCACGCGTCGACCTTCAGCACGTTCTGCAGGAAGAACAGCGCGTAGAACTGGCCGTTGTACCAGATCACGGCCTGGCCTGCGGTGAGGCCGAGCAGCGCCAAAAGCGCGATCTTGGCATTCTTCCACTGGCCGAAGGCTTCTGACAGCGGCGCCTTGGAGCCCTTGCCCTCCTCCTTCATGCGCTGGAAAGTCGGCGACTCCGAAAGCGACAGCCGGATCCAGATCGAAATGGCAAGCAGCAGGAAGGAGACGATGAAGGGAATGCGCCAGCCCCAGGCAGCGTAGGTTTCCTTGCTGAGCGAACCCTGGACGATGAGGATGACGATCAGCGACAGGAATAGGCCGAGCGTTGCCGTCGTCTGGATCCAGGAGGTGTAGAAGCCGCGGCGATCGTCCGGCGCGTGCTCTGCGACATAGGTTGCGGCACCGCCATATTCGCCGCCAAGCGCCAGCCCCTGCAGCATGCGCAGCCCGATCAGTATCACCGGCGCCGCGATGCCCCAGCTGGCATAGCCGGGCAGCAGGCCGACCAGGAAGGTCGACAGGCCCATGATCGTCATGGTGACGAGGAAGGTGTATTTGCGGCCGACGAGGTCGCCGATGCGGCCGAACACAAGCGCGCCGAAGGGACGGACGAGGAAGCCGGCGGCGAAAGCCAGCAGCGCGAAGATGTTGCGCGTCGCCTCGGGGATGGTCGGGCTGAAGAAGGTCGCGCCGATGAAGGCGGCCAGCGAACCGTAAAGATAGAAATCGTACCATTCAAAAACGGTGCCGAGCGAGGAGGCGAAGATGACCTTCTTTTCCTCCCGCGTCATGCCGCGGCTTTTTCCGCCGGCGGTCGATGCCATTGCCATTGATATATCCTCCCGTGGATCCCGTCTGTCCTCGATGGCTGCGCGCCACCGTCCGCAATTCCTCCGAACGCGGACTCAAAAAACGCGGCCAACGAGGGAAAAAATGGCAGAAAGCGCCCCGGAAAGGCACCGCGACGATGGGATTATGACTTTGGTATTAGATGCAATGCGAAGCGGAGCTCAGGCTTTAAGCGCCTCAAGCAGGCTGACTGCCGCCATCATGTCGCGCTTGCGGGCGGAGCGGCGCGCGACGGCTTCGGCATCCTGGCCCCAGTGCTCGATCTGCCAGTCTTCGTCGACATGGCCGGCGGCCCAGGCCTCCTCGCCGTCGAGCTCGCCGAAGTCGACGGCAAGCGCCAGCAGCGCTGAGCCGGTCAGCGAGGTCATGACGTGGATCGCGGCCAGACGCAGCGGCTCGGCGCGCTGGGCAAGATGAGCGCCAAGGACGGCGATCGTCTCGCGCGGCTGCTCGACATGGATGACACCTTCGGCGAGGTTGAAGCGCACGCCGAGGTTGCTTCTTGCCCAATCGAGAACCGGATCCCAGAGCCTGTTCTGACGGTCTACCAGCCCCTGCGGGCCATCGGCTCGGTAGCAAAGCAGGTCCGACGAAGCGAAGCGCAGGACATCCTCCAGCACCGCTTGCGGGTCGCTGGCCACACCGTCGAGTGCCGTGTTGGCAAGGCGCATCACCGGCATGGTCACAGGGTCGATGATCTCGCGCTGGGCGGAAAATTCGTCAGCAACCAGCGTCGCGGCTCCTTCAGTCGGCAACACCAGCAGCGCCTTTCCCGGCGTGCGGACCGGCCTGCCGTCCAGATGGACGGCAAAACCGCCTTCGACCGGCACTACTGAAACCGCCTTGTAGAAGCGCTTCGGCAGCGGCGTCTTCATCTGGATCTGGGCGCGGCGCACCGGATCGGGATCTGAAAGCTGCTTTCCCGCTTCGAGGTCGTTGAGGATGTCGCGCATCTCGAACTCCTTACGCTGGGACCTGCTTGCGCGACGGCCGATTGACGATGATCAGCCCGGCCGCGATCAGGCCGAGCGCCAGGAAGATCCTGATCGTCAGCGGCTCGCCCAAAAGCACGGCGCCGCACAGAACACCGAACACCGGCGACAGGAAGGCGAAGCTGGACAGGCCTGCCGCCGGATAGCGCGTGAGCAGCCAGAACCACAAAACATAGGTGAAAGCGACGATATAGAAAGACTGGAACATCAATGCCAGTGTCGGCAATGCAGCGATTTCGCGGATCGGCGGGCCGGCGAACGGCATCACAAGGGCACCGACGACGGCGGCGCCCGCGAGTTGATAGAGCAGAAGCTTCTCGGCGCTGGTTTCGACCAGCTTCGATCGCTTGATGATGATGCTGGTCAACGCCCACAGGATGCCCGAGCCAAGACTGAGCAGATCGCCCGTCAGCGTCGCGTCATTACCGGCGAAGATGCCGTCTGAGAACACGGCCAGAAGCCCGCAGAAAGCAAGCACGAGGCCCCCAAGCTTGCGCGCGTTGATGCGCTCGCCTAGCAAAAAATGGCCGCCGATCAGGACCCAGAACGGCATGGTGTTGACCAACAGCGTGTTGCGAGCGACGGTCGTGTATTCCAGCCCGATATAGAGAAACAGGAACTCGACGCCGAAGAGCACGCCGACGACAATACCGGCGCTGAGCGTCCCATCCGCTTCAAACAGCTTGATGCCGCGCAACCGGCACCAGCCGAGAACGCACAGCCCGCCGATGATCGAGCGCGCGATCGATACGAAGACCGGATCGTAGCCGGCATAGGAGACCTTGGCGGCGACGTAGTTCAGGCCCCAGGACAATGTCAGCCCGACCATCATGGCGGCCGCGGTCATGTCGACCGCGTCGCGTCGGCCGAATGTATCGGCAGCACCGCTCAATTGTCGTCCTCCGCGCTCTGCTCATCGAAGCCGAGCAAGTTCCAGCTTTGGCGCATATGCGGCGGCATCGGCGCGGTAACATCGATGACCCCCTGGTCTGGATGCGGGATAACGATGCGGCGCGCGTGAAGATGAAGGCGGTTCTGGATGCCGCCGGGAAACTCCCAATTGGTGTCGGCCTCGAAATATTTGGGATCGCCGATGATCGGGCAGCCGATATGGGCGGCATGGACGCGAAGCTGGTGGGTGCGGCCGGTATAGGGTTCCATTTCCAGCCAGGACAGCGACTGCGCCGCCTGCTCGACGACGCGGTAATAGGAAACGGCATGGTCGGCGCCCTTCTCGCCATGCTTGGCGATGCGCACGCGGTCGCCGTCCGGCGTCGCCTCCTTGACCAGCCAGGTCGAGATCTTGTCCTCGCGCTTCGGCGGCACGCCCTTGACCAAGGCCCAATAGGTTTTCTTCGTCTCGCGCGCCCGGAACGCTTCCGACAGCTTCATCGCGGCAAGGCGGGTGCGGGCAACGACCAGCACACCGGAAGTGTCACGGTCGAGGCGATGGACGAGGCGCGGCTTCTCGCCCTTCTGGTTGCGCCAGGCCTCCAGCATGTCGTCGACATTGCGCGTGACGCCGGAGCCGCCTTGCACGGCAAGCCCGGCAGGCTTGTTGAAGACGAAGACTTTCGGGTCCTCGTGCAGCAGCATCTTGGCCAGCACATCGGCATCGCCCTGGTTGCGGATCGAATGGCCGGTGAGCGCGGCGTCGCCCTTCTTGTCGACTTCGAGCGGCGGAATGCGCACGGTCTGCCCGGGCTCGACGCGCGTGTCGGCCTTCACGCGGCCGCCATCAACGCGGACCTGGCCCGAGCGCAAGAGCTTTTGCAGGTGACCGAAGCCGAGGCCCGGATAATGGACCTTGAACCAGCGGTCGAGCCGCATGCCCGCTTCGCCGGCCTCCACCGTGATTTGTTCGACACCTGCCATGGTTACGCTTTTCCGGTTGAAAGCGGCGCCATAGCACTAAGGCAGAGAGGTTGCGAGCCAAAGACCCAACAACGGACAAAGATCGCGCCAAAGACCGTTGCGCAGCCGCGGGCGCGGACGCCTCAGTTTGCGGCCGCCTTCTTGGCCTTGGACGAGCCGATCATCTTCCAGTTCTTGTAGAACATGGAATTGACGCGCTCGACGCTGACCGAGACGATGGCGAGAAGGTTGGCAATCAGGCCGGGGAATGGCGATGGACGGATGATATCCATGAACACGCAGTAGCGGCGTCCGTCATATTCGTTCACCGAACGGTGCAGCAGCGTGTCGTCGAAAATGTAAAGCGGGTTGTCGTGCCAGTAGTTCCTGGCGCCGTTGCACTCGACGAAAATCTCAGCCTTGACCGGCAACAGATTGTAGAGGATGCGCAGGCTGAGCCGCAGCGGCCCGAAATGCCAGGAAGTCGATTCCTTGCCTCTGAAGACTGAGACCGCGATGGTCTTGATGTATTTGAAATCCTTGTTGAATTCCGCGACGTTGTCGATCTTGTGCTTGCCATACCACTGATAGACATACATGCCGCGCCGACCGGTGCCGAAATTGGCGTCGATATCGGCGATGATCTCGTCCTTGCGAGCCTTGAAGACGTCGAGAACCTCGTTGACCTCGCGCTGATAGTCTGCGGGGAACTGCTCCAGCTTCCATACGCCCGGGTTCCGATAGCAAAGCAGGTCGACCAAAAGGTTGAATGGCGACAGCAGCCAGGTGAAGATGCCGTTGCCGAGGAAATAGCCGCGGAACAACGACAGATCCTTGTTTGCATTGCGCATCACGTCGATCAGACCGCAGACGATCCAGATCGTGGTCAGGATCGGGATAAAATAAAAGGCAAGCGCGAGAAGCGGGACTGCGATAGCAGCCTGACGAAGAGTCTTACGGGTTTGCTTTGTCATTGTCTTTCGCTTGGGAGCGCGATCCTGTTCGCATGAGCCAAATCACGGCGACCCCCGCCAGCCGTGCGCCTTCATAGGATTTTTCATGACGCGGCACAATCTGGAACAGGTTTGCCCGCTCACGATCGCGCCAGCATCTCGACTTTGCTGTCATGCCGACGAAACTTCGCCGCGAAGCACCCGGGCTCGCCGAGCCGCGGAAGCGGCTATTCCCGCTCTTTGCGCAGCTTTGCCCAGTATTCCAACCGCTTCTTGACCTCGCGCTCGAAGCCGCGCTCGGGCGGATCGTAGAAAGTGCGGCGGCCCATCTTTTCCGGGAAATAGTCCTGGCCGGAAAAGGCATCCGGCTCGTCGTGGTCGTAGCGGTAGCCGGCGCCGTAATCCTCTTCCTTCATCAGCTTGGTTGGCGCGTTGAGGATGTGCTTGGGCGGCAGCAGCGAGCCGAATTCCTTGGCCGCTTGTGTCGCCGCCTTGAAGGCGGTGTAGACGGCGTTCGACTTGGGCGCGGTGGCGAGATAGACGGTGGCCTCGGCGAAGGCGAGTTCGCCCTCGGGCGAGCCGAGATAATCGTAGGCGTCCTTTGCGGCATTGGCGACGACCAGGGCCTGCGGATCGGCAAGCCCGATATCTTCCACCGCCATGCGCACCAGCCGGCGGCCGAGATAGAGCGGATCCTCACCGGCATCGAACATGCGGGCGAGGTAATACAGCGCGGCGTCCGGATCCGAGCCGCGTACCGATTTATGCAGCGCCGAGATCAGGTTGTAGTGGCCGTCCTGGCCCTTGTCGTAGATCGGCGCGCGACGCTGGATGACGCGCTGCAGGCCTTCGGGCCCAAACACCTCGCCCGGCTTGGCGGCGCGCCAGACCTCCTCGGCGAGCGTCAGCGAGGCACGACCGTCGCCATCGCTCATGCGGATCAGCATGGCCCGCGCCTCGTCGTCGAGCGGCAGCGCCCTGCCCTCGGTCGCCTCGGCCCGCTCCAGCAGCTTGGCGATGCTCTCCTCGTCCAGCGAGCGGAAGACGAGCACCCGCGCGCGGGACAGAAGCGCCGCGTTCAGCTCGAAGGATGGGTTCTCCGTCGTGGCGCCGACCAGCACCACCGTGCCGTCTTCCATGACCGGCAAAAAACCGTCCTGCTGGGCGCGGTTGAAGCGATGGATCTCGTCGACGAAGAGCAGCGTCTGGCGGCCATTGGTCCGGCGCAATTTTGCTGCCTCGAACACTTTCTTCAGGTCGGCGACGCCGGAAAACACCGCCGATATCTGCTCGAAGGCGAGGTGGGTTTCGCCGGCGAGCAACCGCGCCACAGTCGTCTTGCCGGTGCCGGGCGGGCCCCAGAAAATCATCGAGCCGAGCGTGCCGGAATTGATCAGCCGCGTCAGCGCGCCATCCGGGCCGGTCAAGTGCTCCTGGCCAACGACCTCGCCAAGGGTCTTCGGGCGCAACCGGTCAGCCAGCGGCCGGCCAGGCGGCGCCTTCTCCGGTTCATCGACGCTGAACAGATCGGCCATGCACTTTTATTTGGTTGGAACGCGGCCCCTTTTCCAGAGCCTGCTCAGTAACGCAACACTTGGCGCAGTATCTGCCCACCGCGCTCGACGGTAAACCGCCACCACCGCGTGTCCTGCTGCGCAATCTGTGCCAGCGTCGCCGCCTTATCGATGCTGGTGCCGTTCACTTCGCGCACGATATCGCCCGGTTGGAAGCCGAAATCGGCGGCCGGTGAATCGCGGTTGATGTCGACCACGGTGACCCCCTTCATGTCGGTGCGCAGCCCGAGACGCTGGGCAAGGCGCGGCGAAAGCTCTGCCACCTTGGCGCCGGCGAAGGGGCTGCGGCCATGCAGCGTGACCTCGCTCGCCTTCGCGCCTTCGGGGGCGCGCTCCAGCGCAATCTCGAGCGTTGCCTGCTGGCCCTTGCTCAGTACGGCGAAGGTCGCCTTCGTACCGATCGACAGCGTCGCCATGCGGTAGTCCAGCGCCTCGATGCTTTCGACCGGCGTGTTGTTGAGCGACAGCACGACGTCGCCCGGCTTGAGCCCCGCCTTGCCGGCCGGTCCGGCCGCATCGACCGACGAGACCAACGCGCCGGTCGGCTTTTCCATGCCGAGCGATTCCGCGATCTGCGGTGTCACGGCTTCAAACTCGGCGCCGATATAGGGCCGCTCGAAGAAATCCAGGCCGGCCTTGGCGGCGTCGGCGAAAGCCCTGACCATGTTCGACGGAATGGCGAAACCGATACCGATCGAGCCGCCGCTGCGGCTATAGATAGCCGTGTTGATGCCGACCAGTTGGCCGCCCATGTTGATCAGCGCGCCGCCGGAATTGCCGGGATTGATGGCGGCATCGGTCTGGATGAAATAGCCGGAGTCGGAAACGCCGATATGGCTGCGGGCAAGCGCCGAAACGATGCCGCTGGTGGTCGTCTGGCCGACGCCGAAGGGATTGCCGATGGCGAGCACCAGGTCGCCGACCTCAAGCGCGTCGGAATCGCCGATGGCGATCACCGGGAACGGCTTGTCGGCGGAAATCTTGAGCACGGCAAGATCCAGTGTCTCGTCCTTCAGCATCACCTTGGATGTGAACTCGCGCCCGTCGGCCGTCGCGACCTTCACCTCGTCGGCATCCTTGATGACATGGTAGTTGGTGACGATGACGCCGCTTGGATCGACCAGCACGCCGGAACCGAGCGAGGACTGCGCGCGCGGCTGCGCGCGGCCGAAGAACTCCTCGAAGAAGGGATCGCCCTCGAACGGCGAGGTCACCTTTGCGGTCTGCGAGGCGTAGACGTTGACCACGGCCGGCGCCGTCTGCTTGACCAGCGGCGCAAACGAAAGCTGCACCTCCTCGCGACCGAACGGCACGCGCTTGTCGGGCCCGGAAGTGGAGTTCTCGCCCTCGACGCCATGCAAGAGATCGGTCAGCACGTCGGAAAGGCCAGGGTCGGCCGGCTTGGCGGCATCTTCTGCGAATGCCTGTCTGACGCCAGGAGCCGCGGCGAAAGCGGCAAGCGTGCAAACCGCAATAAGAAACAGCCGTTTGAGGTGCATTCCGAATCCTCCAGATCAGGCGCCATTGTCCCGACGATTGTGCAGAATGAAAGGCTAATGCACGGAAATACGATGCTTGTCGCGCAAAAGCGTGAGAACGAGAACGAAAATCCGCTCGCCCTGCTCGCTGGTTTCAGAACGAAAAAGGGGCCCCGAAGGCCCCTTGAATTCATTCGCTGAAAACCTGGCCTTATGCGGCCGCGGCTTCCTCTTCGCCGCCTTCGGCCTCGAGACGCGCGCGGTCGGCGGCGCCCTTGGCCGAGGTGTCGCGGTCGACGAACTCGATGACCGCCATGGCGGCATTGTCGCCGTGGCGGAAGCCCGCCTTCATGATGCGCAGGTAGCCGCCGTTGCGGCTGGCGTAGCGCGGTGCGATGGTTTCGAACAGGCGCTTGACGACGCCTTCATTGCCGATCTGCGCGATCACCTGGCGGCGGGCGTGCAGGTCGCCGCGCTTGCCGAGCGTCACCAGCTTCTCGACGATCGGACGCAGGTCCTTCGCCTTCGGCAGGGTGGTGACGATCTGCTCGTGCTCGATCAGAGACACGGCGAGGTTGGCGAACATCGACTTGCGGTGGCTTACGCTGCGGGCGAAGCGACGGCCTTTGAAACCGTGGCGCATGGCTCTTTTCCTTCTTTAGTTGTTCAAGAGGCCACGGCCTCTGATGGTTTTCCGCATGACCGTCGGATCGAGCGGCTCGCGCCGCCGATCCTTGGAATTCATGCTCAATATTGATCTTCGTAACGCTTGGCGAGGTCTTCGATGTTTTCCGGGGGCCAGTCCGGCACTTCCATGCCGAGGTGCAGACCCATCGCCGCCAGCACTTCCTTGATCTCGTTCAGCGACTTGCGGCCGAAATTCGGAGTGCGCAGCATCTCGGCTTCGGTCTTCTGGATCAGGTCGCCGATATAGACGATGTTGTCGTTCTTCAGGCAGTTGGCCGAACGCACCGAAAGCTCGAGCTCGTCGACCTTCTTGAGCAGCGCCGGGTTGAAGGCGAGCTCGGTGACGGCCTCGGTGGCGACTTCCTTCTGCGGCTCGTCGAAGTTGACGAACAGGCTGAGCTGGTCCTGCAGGATGCGGGCCGCGAAAGCCACGGCGTCCTCGCCCGAGATCGAACCGTCGGTCTCGATGGTCATGGTCAGCTTGTCATAGTCGAGAACCTGGCCCTCGCGGGTGTTCTCGACCTTGTAGGAGACCTTCTTGACCGGCGAGTAGAGGCTGTCGACCGGGATTAAACCGATCGGCGCGTCCTCGGCGCGGTTGCGCTCAGCCGGCACATAGCCCTTGCCGGTGTCGACGGTGAATTCCATGCGGATCTCCGCGCCCTCGTCCAGCGTGCAGATCACGTGGTCGGGGTTGAGGATCTCGACGTCGCCGACGGTCTGGATGTCACCGGCAAGCACGGCGCCCGGGCCCTGCTTGCGCACGACCATGCGCTTGGGACCATCGCCTTCCATGCGGATGGCGATTTCTTTGATGTTGAGCACGATGTCGGTCACGTCCTCGCGCACGCCGGCGATGGACGAGAACTCATGCAGCACGCCGTCGATCTGCACGGCGGTGACGGCCGCACCGCGCAGCGAAGACAGAAGCACGCGCCGCAGCGCGTTGCCGAGCGTGAGGCCGAAGCCACGCTCGAGCGGCTCGGCCACAAGCGTGGTCAGCGTCTTCTTCTTCGACGAGAACTCGATCTTGTTCGGCTTGATCAGTTCCTGCCAGTTTTTCTGGATCATGGTGTCTTCCTTCCTTTGACCCGCCACCATCCAATCGTGGCGGGCAGCCTGGAATTGCCGCGGAGGAGCGCCTTGGCGCTCACGCGGCGTTCAAAATATTAGACGCGGCGCTTCTTGCGCGGGCGGCAGCCATTGTGCGGGATCGGCGTCACATCGCGAATCGAGGTGATGGTGAAGCCGGCCGCCTGCAGGGCGCGCAGCGCCGATTCACGGCCGGAGCCGGGTCCGCAGACCTCGACCTCGAGCATGCGCATGCCGTGTTCCTGGGCCTTCTTGGCGACGTCCTCGGCGGCCATCTGGGCGGCGAACGGGGTCGACTTGCGCGAACCCTTGAAGCCCTGGGCGCCGGCGGACGACCAGGCGATCGAATTGCCCTGCGCGTCGGTGATGGTGATCATCGTGTTGTTGAAGGTCGAATTGACGTGGGCAACGCCCGACGAGATGTTCTTGCGTTCGCGACGGCGAACACGAGCGGCTTCCTTGGCCATGGTAGTCCTTTCAGTTGATCTCTACACCGCCGTAACGCCAGCGGCTCCACCTTTGCAGTGAATGGTGAATAGTGAAATGGTGAATGGTCAAAGCGCCATTCACCATTCACCACCAACCATTCACCAATTACTTCTTCTTGCCGGCGATCGCCTTGGCCGGGCCCTTGCGGGTGCGCGCATTGGTATGCGTGCGCTGGCCGCGGACCGGCAGCGAGCGGCGGTGACGCAGGCCGCGGTAGCAGCCGAGGTCCATCAGCCGCTTGATGTTCATCGAGACCTCGCGGCGCAGGTCGCCTTCGACCTGGTAGTCGCGGTCGATCGTCTCGCGGATCTGCAGCACTTCCGCGTCGGTCAGCTGGTTGACGCGGCGGTCTGCCGGGATGCCGACCTTGTCGACGATCTCCTGGGCAAACTTCTTGCCGATGCCGTGAATGTACTGAAGCGCAATGACGACGCGCTTGTTGGTCGGAATGTTGACGCCGGCTATACGAGCCATGTTCTTTCATCTCCATTTGGGCCGGCCATCCTTCAAAAAGGCAGGCTCGGCGCTATCTAAGTTGCCCCGCGTCCGGTGGAGGCCGGCCCTTGCGGGAGTTTCCTGGTTCAAAACGGATGCCCTGCCCTTGCGGGCAAGCAAAGTCCATGCCTGATAGGAAGACGGGCCGCCATACCCCAATGGCTTCTTCCAGTCAAGCGCAATCTTTGCTTGTCGGAGCGGCCTAGCTCACCGCCGCCGTGAGCACCTTCTCAATCTCCGCGGTCACCGCGTCGATGCTGGCCATGCCGTCAACGCTCTTCAGCCTGCCTTTGGCATAGTAGTAGCCGGTCAGCGGCGCCGTCTTCTTGTAATATTCTCGCAGGCGCTCCTCGAACACCGCCGGGTTGTCGTCCTTGCGCACCGGCTGCCCGGCCGCCTTGGCATCCTCGGCCCGCTTGACGATGCGCCCGACCAGCGCCTTGTCGTCGACGACGAGCTCGATGACGCTGTCGAGCGCGATGTTGCGCTCGGCGAGCATGGCTTCGACGGCATCGGCCTGCACCAGCGTGCGCGGATAACCGTCGAGGATGAAGCCCCTGGCGCAGTCGGGCTGGTCGATCCGCTCGGCAACGATCGCATTGACGATCGCGTCCGATACCAGCTCGCCGGCATCCATCACCGCCTTGGCCCGCTTGCCGACTTCGGTTCCGGCCTGGACGGCGGCACGCAGCATGTCTCCCGTCGAAAGCTGGGGTATGCCGTGTTTTTCTACCAGTCTCTGTGCTTGCGTCCCCTTGCCCGCTCCTGGCGGCCCAAGCAATATCAGCCTCATCTGCTCCTCTTACCCCCGCGCAACTTCGACTTCTTGATCAGGCCCTCATACTGGTGCGCGATCAGGTGACCCTGAATCTGCGCCACCGTGTCGAGCGTGACACTGACCACGATCAGAAGCGATGTGCCACCGAGATAGAAAGGTACGCCAGTCGCTGAAATCAGGAACTCAGGCAGCAGACACACCAGCACCAGGTAGATGGCGCCGATGACGGTGATACGCGTCAGAACATAGTCGATATATTCGGCGGTGCGCTCGCCCGGACGATAGCCCGGGATGAAGCCGGAATGCTTCTTGAGCTGGTCGGCCGTGTCCTTCGGGTTGAAGACGATCGCCGTGTAGAAGAAGGCGAAGAAAATGATCATCGCCGCATAGAACGCCATATAGAGCGGCTGGCCGTGGCCCAGCGCCGCAAGAACCGTGCTCGCCCAGGCAGGCAGGTTGGTGGTCTGCGAGAAGCCGGCAACCGTTGCCGGGAGAAGCAGCAGCGAGGAGGCGAAGATCGGCGGGATGACGCCCGAGGTGTTGAGCTTCAGCGGCAAATGCGAGGTGTCGCCTTGGAACATGCGGTTGCCGACCTGCCGCTTCGGATACTGGATGAGCAGGCGGCGCTGGGCGCGCTCGAAGAAGACGATGACGCCGATGACGACGACGGCGAGCACGATGATCGCGAGAATCAGGCTCGTGGACAGCGCACCGGTGCGGCCGAGTTCCAGCGTGCCTGAAATGGCGTGCGGCAGACCGGCGACGATGCCCGAGAAGATGATCAGCGAAATGCCGTTGCCGATGCCGCGCGCGGTGATCTGCTCGCCGAGCCACATCAGGAACATGGTCCCGCCGACAAGCGTGACGACGGTCGAGATGCGGAAGAACATGCCGGGATCGGTGACGATACCGTTGCCGCCCTCCAGCCCGACCGAAATGCCGTAGGCCTGCACCAAGGCCAGCAGCACGGTGCCGTAGCGCGTGTACTGGTTGATGATCTTGCGGCCCTGCTCGCCTTCCTTCTTGAGCGCTTCCAGCGACGGGATGACCGAGGTCATCAGCTGCATGATGATGGAGGCGGAGATGTAGGGCATGATGCCGAGCGCGAAGATCGCCATGCGCTGCACGGCGCCGCCGGCAAACATGTTGAACATGCCGAGCACGCCCTTGCTCTGCGAGGAGAAGGCCTGCGCGAAAGCGTCGGGATTGATCCCGGGAAGCGGGATGTAGGTGCCGAGGCGGTAGACGAGCAGCGCGCCGACGGTGAACCAGATGCGCTTCTTCAGATCCTCGGCCTTGGCGAAGGCCGCAAAATTCAGATTGGAGGCTAGTTGTTCAGCAGCCGAAGCCATGCCTGATTTTCTCCGCTAGAGCATGATGCCGAAAAGTGTGAAGCGGTTTTCGGAAGACATCATGCTCTACTTCATTGATTATGCTCTACTTCATTGATTTCTATGTCGCGCTCGATGCCCGCAGCTCAGGCGGCGCGTGTCACCGAAGCTCACGAGATAAGCTCCGGACCGTCAACATGCAAGCGGCCGCGTTGACGCGGCCGCCTAATTGATCAGATCAAAGCGCGGACGGGCGGCAAAAATGAAACCATACCCGCCGGCCGCGCTTCAAATCGCCGTTACTCGGCGGCGGCCGCTTCCGGCAGCTTCACCGAACCGCCGGCCTTCTCGATCTTCTCGATCGCAGCCTTGGAGGCGCCGGCGACGTCGAAGCTGAGCTTGGCCTTGAGCTCGCCGTCGGAGAGCACGCGCACGCCGTCCTTGGCAACCAGCGGATGGCGCACGACATCACCCTCGTTGAAGCGGACGGTGACGATGCCCGGCACGCCGTCGAGGATGCGCAGCGCCTCGACCAGGCCCGACTTGGTGTTGGGCGGCAGGTCGATCTGG
>NZ_RZSF01000146.1:0-16003 GCF_004023325.1 Mesorhizobium sp. M1A.F.Ca.ET.072.01.1.1
ATCAGCAGGTGCACCGACGGCGCTGTTCCTGCAACGTGGGCGATTGGCGAAGGCGACAGCGACATCGGATCTTCCCCCTCGCGGGGGAGATGGCCGGCCGGCCAGAGGGGGGAGCGAAGGATCGCGAACATCTCAGGACGTCTCAAAGCGCCATTTCACCCTCAGCCGGCCACCGGCAGGTCGAGTTCCTCCGCCAGCGCCTCGAGCGAGTCGCCGATGATTGCGATCATCTCGCCGATCTGCTCGCGCGTGATGATCATCGGCGGCGCTACCATGAAATTGTCGCCGTCGACGCCCCCCTTGACCTTGCGGCCATAGATGATCAGGCCGCGCGCATAGGCGTGGTCGAGCAGGCGCTGCGTTGCCTTTTTCGCCGGCGCGATCGGCGTCAGCGCCTCCGGATCGGCGACCATCTCGGCGCCGAGCAGCAAGCCCTTGCCGCGCACGTCGGCGATGAAAGGGAAACGCTTCTGCAACGCCTTCAACTCTGCGATCAGCACATCGCCCATGGTGGCGGCGTTGGCGATGAGATCTAGCCGGTCCATTTCGCTCAGCACCGCAAGGCCTGCCGCACAGGCAAGCGGATTGCCGGCATAGGTGTGGCCGTGCTGGAAGCCGCCGGAGGCGAGCAGCGGCCCGACCAGTCGCATGGGAGCAGCCAGTGCGCCGAGCGGCGCATAGCCGGAGCCCAGCCCTTTCGACAGCGCGACGATGTCCGGCTTGCAGTTCCAATGGTCGCCGCCCAAAAATTTGCCGGTGCGGCCGGCACCGCTCATCACCTCGTCATGGATGAGCAGGATGCCGTAGCGGTCGCATATCTCGCGGATGCGCGGATAGTAGCTGTCGGGCGCGACAAGGGCTGCCGTCGCCGCGCCGCCGACGGGTTCCATGATGAAGGCGAGCACGCTTTCCGGGCCCTCGGCCTGTATCTTGTCTTCGAGCATGTCGGCATAGCGGATGCCGCGCTGCTCCATCGAGAGGTTGTCGCGATCGCGCCAGGCGGCCGGCGCCGGCACCGTCGGCATCACCCGCATCAGCGGCGTAAATGTCTCGGCAAGCGCGTCGTCGCCGGTGATGGCGAGCGAACCCAGCGTGCCACCGTGATAGGACGGGAAGCGGGTGATCACCTTCCAGCGCTTCGGCTGACCGGTGGCGACCGCCCATTGCCGGGCGAGTTTGATGCAGGATTCGGTCGCTTCCGAGCCGCCCGAGACGAAGAAGATGCGGTCCATGCCTTCGGGCAGCTTGTGAGACAGTGCCCGCGCCAGTTCTTCCGCCGGTTCGTTCTCGAAATGAAGCCGATAGGCGAAGGTGGTCTTGTCCATCTGCCGCTTCATGGCGTCGAGCACGTTGCGGTTGGAATGGCCGATATTGGCGACCATCGGTCCGCTTGAACCGTCGATGAAGCGGCGGCCGTCCTTGGTCCAGAAATAGATGCCCTCGGCGCGGTCGACGAGTGGCCGGCGCAGGCTGGAGAGATAGAACAAATGCGACGGCGGCCGCGCTTCGGCTTCAGGCGAGGGCTGCACTTCCGGTGTCGGCATATCAGGACTTTCCGAGATAGCGGTCGAGAACATTCTTGGTGACGCGTTCGACCATCGCGTCCTGCCTTAGCAGGCCGGCGACCCATTCGCAGCTTCCGGCGTGGAAGACTTCGCCCTTGCCGCGCGGGAAATTGACGATCATGCCGTTGCCGCGCTTGACCTTGTCGAGATTGGCGTCGCTGGCCTCGCCGAACAAAGTCTCGGCGGTGAAGCGGCCGTCCTCGTCGGTGAGAAACTGGTCTTCGATCGGAATGTCGGCGCTTTCCTCGACCTGGCTCGCCAGGCCGACGGCCAGCACCTGCAAGCCGTCCGGCGCTCCGCTCTCCGCAGTCGGGTAGGGCAGGCCGCCGCGTATCTCGAAATCGAGCCCGTCGACCTCATAGCCATAGACATGGCTGTCGGCGCCAAGCAGGTCGCCATAATAGATGCCGGTGCCGGCGAAGGCCCAGTGCTCGGGGCGGTAAACAGGGAAGCCGCGCACGCCGCGCGGCGCGCAGCCGCCCCAGCCGGCATAGACGCCACGCGTCGCGTTGAGGCCGAAGGTAGCGCTGCCCGGACGCCCGATCTCCGGCGCTTCCCAGGAATTGGTGGCGCGGGTGATGTCGACGCCGCGATAGGCCGGGTCTTCGGCCCGCGCCCGGTATTTGTAGCAAACCTGGCGGCGGCCCTCGTCCTCCAGCCTGGTCTGCCACATGAAATTGCCGGCGAAGCGCGCCGCGTGGCCACCGCGCTCGACATAGGCGTCCACCGCGTCGCGCATCTCCCAGGTCCAGTATTCGTCGTGGCCGACGAAGACGACGCAATCATAGCCGTCGAGGATTTCCGGCGAGAAGTGCAGCTCGTGCTGGCTGGCGAGGTCGACCTGATATCCGGCGCGTTCGGCAAAGCGGAAGAAATGGCTGTCGTAGCTTGCCCAGCCGGAAGACGCGTATTTCTTCGAATGTCCCGTGGCAAAGGCCCATTCCATATGCGGATAACGCGGCACGGTCTTCGGCGGCATCGCGACTTCCAGCGGCACGCGCGGTGCATCCTTGGGCAGCACGACGAAGCCGCGGCACCAAGGGCGCTGCGTGGAGACCATCGTCGCATATCGGTCGCGGTTCGGGCCGGTGATGCCCTGATAGTGGTTGGAGCCGCCCCAGGTGTTATAGGCGAGCCAGGTGCCGGTCGCGGCGATCTGCAGCAGGCGACCAGGCTTGCGGCCGGGCAGGGGCGCGACGATGAAGAGGTGGTGGCTCTCGATCGGCGTGCCGTCCGGCCCTTCAGCCGAAAGCCTGACACGGTAAGCTCCCGACGGCCAGTCATCGCCGATGCGGAATTCGAACGAGGCTTCCCAGCCGCAGCCGTCGACCGAACATTGCTCGGGCGTTTCCTGCCAGCGCGCCGACAGTCCCGACCCATCGAAGACCTTGGTTTCATCGCCGCCGTGGCGGACGATGACAATTCTGAATTGCGGGGCCGTCGAGCTGACGAAAAGCGTCACCGTCTCGCCCGGACGATAGGAAAAGCGGTCGCTGTAGCACCAGATCTCGCCGCTCGAGCCATCCATGCCGGGCCACTCGTAATAATGCCCACGCACCGCCTCCCGGCGCTGCTCGGGCGTCAGTCCGAAATCGGGAAAGTCGGCGGGCCGTTGCGTCATGGAAAAACCGAAACCAAGAGGTCGCCATTGAGACCGTAGGGCGGCCAAGCGTCAAATGGAAACGATCGGGCCAGCAGGCGCTTGGCCTTATCCGGCAAACGGCTTATTTGATCTTCAGGCGATGTTTGAACGCCGGGAGCCAAGATGCTGCGCGTGCAAAGGGTCAAGGTCGACGACATCTATGTGCCGATGGCGAGGCGCAAGACGCTGCATCCGGAGACGGTGCGCCATCTTGCCGAGGATATCCTCGAGAACGGCATGAAGATGCCGATCCAGGTGCGCCACGACGGCAAGCGTCATGTCCTGGTCGAAGGGCTGCACCGGCTGGAAGCCGCCAAATGGCTCGGCGAAACCGAGATCGACGCCTACCTCGTCCAGGCGCGGCGCCACTGACGCCATCCTATCTGTTGCCGTGTCAGCCCGGCATCACCGTGAGCGATCGCGTCCTATCAATGCTTTTTAATTGACGCTCCGATGTTCGCCGCTACCGTGCCGGCCTTCCTGTCAATCGGGTACTTGGAAATGGCGAAATACCAGGGCGGATGCCTGTGCGGCGCAGTGCGCTATCGCGCCGAGGCCGAACCAATCAACGAGCGCGTCTGCCATTGCCGGCTGTGCCAGAAGGCGATCGGCGCCGCCTTCAATGCGCGACTCCTGTTTCGCATCGATGATGTCACGATCGAGGGGCCGGTGGCGACGGTCAATTCCTCGCCGGACCTCAAGCGTGGCTTCTGCCCGGCTTGCGGCACGACGATCTTTTCGCGACGTGACTCCAGGGGCATTCTCGGCGTCACATCCGGCTCGCTCGACGATCCGTCCGCGTTCAAGCCCGACATGCATTTCTGGACCGCTTCGAAGCAGCCTTGGGTGCGGCTGGATGACGGCCTGCCGCAATATGAGGGGGCACCGCCGGCATAGAGTTTTCCGTTCTCCCACAACAATGGGAGAAGGAAGAATGCCTGCACAAAAATTTCATCTTCGATTCACGAGATAGCCGGCAAAGCGTCATTGGCGGGCCATCATTGGCTGCCTATCTAAGCGCCACGCGGGAAGGCATCGAGGAGGCGACGGATGAGCGAGAGCAGCAACCCCCTGGACGAGCTTTTGAACGACCCGATGATCCAACTCGTGATGGAGCGAGACCGCGTGCGCCCGGCCGAGCTTCGCCTGCTCTTGGAAAAGGCTCGCGACAGGGCTGCCGACGATTCCCGCTTCGACCAGCCGGTGCTGCCGCCGGCGCATATCGTGGCCAGAAGCTGCCTGAAGCAATGGCTGTACCGCTAAAGCGCATCGCACCGAACTGACGCGCTTTAGGTCTTTCCGATCAGCTCGAATGCGCCGGCAAATAGCTGTAATGACTGCGGAGATAGGCGATTTTGTAGCCGAGCCGGGCGTAGTTGCGGTAGGCCGGACCGTCGCGTTCGGGGCGCGGCGCCTCGATGTCGGCGACGAACAGTCTTGCGCCGGCGGCTATGCCGTCGCGGACCAGCCTTTCGCCAAGCATGGCGTCGAGGTCGAAGCTCGGCGCCATGATGCCAGGCACCGGGGCGTCGATCCCGCTCCAGGCGGCGCCATCCGAGATGAACATTGAACGCACGGCAGCCACGGCGCCATCGCGTTTCAGCATGTAGTGACGCCAGCCCTCGCGGCCGACCAGGGCCATGAGCCAGGGCGAGGTGGGCAGCCTGTACCTCGCATCGATGAAGGAAGCCCATTCGGGAGCGGTCTTGGACGTAACCTCTTCGACCGACAGATCGTCTGCCGGGAACAGCGGCTCGGCAGGCAGCGGCGTTGCGTCGCGAAAAACTCGTTCCCAGTCGCTCTGATGCTGGAGCCCGCGCGCTTCCAGCCAGCAGCGCAGCCGGGAAGGCTCGGTGTGCGGGCTTGTGCAGAACCACGGCCGCAAGATGCCGGCAGCGCGGTAATGCGCCAGCAGCGAATCGAGCTGATCTTCCGTGGCCGGGCCGTCGACGCCGATGTTCTTCACGCAGTTGAAATGGATGAACGGGGATCGTCGTGCAGGTGGTCCAGACGAGGTCGCCGTCGCGGGCGAGCGACAAGCCGTGCCGCGCGGCGAATTCCGTGGGCGCGGCATCGTAGAGATCGAGCCAGGCATTGACCTCTGCGCGCTCGATGGCGCGGCTCAAATCACGCGAGACCTCCTCGATCCCGATTTCCGGATGGTGCGACACCGGCGGGACAACCGGCTGCAGTTCCGAGAGGGCGGCAGTCGACATGCTAGTCCTCCTCCGATCTGCCTTACAGTGTAAGATTAGCGCATGATAATATGGAGGCGCCTGTTGTCAAGCAGGATAAGCGGCACCTTACAAATCCGTGAATTGGCTTCGCCGTACCATGAGGCTAAGCCTGCCCTTGAGGGGCTTTGCGCATAACAATTCATTTTTCGCCGGGGAAAGGACAGGGATGACGGACGTCTGCACGCAGGGATTGGACACCGGCTTTGTCAGCCTGGGCTACGCCAAGGTGGCGTTTCTCGGCATCGTGCAAGGCATCACCGAACTGCTGCCGATCTCTTCGACGGCGCATATGCGCGTCGTGCCCGCCGTGCTTGGCTGGCAGGACCCGGGCTCGGCCTTTTCTGCGGCTATGCAACTCGCGGCCCTTGCCGCGGTGATCAGCTATTTCTGGAGCGATGTCAGGGAAGTCGCGGTGGGGTCGCTGGCGGCGCTCACGCGCCGCGACTATGCCAACCGCTATTTCCGCCTGGCGATCGGCATCGTGCTTGCCACCGTTCCGATCGTCATCGCCGGCCTTGCGCTATCCAGCGTGCTCAATGCCTGCAACTCGCCGCTGCGCGGGCTGGCCGTGATCGGCTGGGCCTGCATCGCCATGGCTGTGCTGCTTGCGCTGTCGGAAATCTATGCCCGCCACAGGCTGACCCTGGACAAGGTGTCCGTGCTCGACGCCTTGCTCGTCGGCGTGGCCCAGGTCGGCGCGCTCATTCCCGGCGTGTCGCGCTCGGGATCGACGCTGACGGCGGCGCTGGGCCTTGGCTATGCCCGCCCGGAGGCGGCGCGGCTCTCCTTCCTGCTCGGCCTGCCGGCCATCGCGTTGGCCGGCCTGAAGGAGCTTTGGGAACTGCACAAGATTCACCTCGGCGCTTATGGCTGGTCGGTCCTGGCGGTCGGCCTCGTCGTCGCCTCGATTTCCGCCTTCTTCGCCATATGGGGACTGATGCGCGTGCTCGAGCGCTTTTCCGCCTGGCCCTTCGTCATCTATCGCGGCCTGCTCGGCGTCGTGCTGCTGATCGGCGTCGCCGTCGGCTGGCTGAGCTAGAGGCTTTCACCGAATCCGCTATACCGGCACCTGAACCTTGCTTCGGGTGCGCCTATGGACATTGCAACGCTGCTGCAATCGCTGCCGTTGCTGGCAGCGCTGGTGAAATCGGCGGTGCCGGCAGTAGGCGGTGCGGGCCTGGGGCTCAGCCAATGGGTCGCAGCGCTGCCGCCGTGCCGCAATCACACCTTCGAGACCGCGACCTATCTCGTCTGCGAGACGGACCCGAAGCATTACTCGATCGAGCTGTTCTGGAAGGATCCCGACGGCAAGCTCTACCAGTCGCTGCACAATCTTCGAAGCGCGCAGCAGGCGGCCGGACGCACCATGCTCTTCGGCATCAATGCCGGCATGTACCATCCCAATCTCGCGCCTGTCGGTCTCTATGTCGAGCGAGGGCAGCAGATCGCGTCGGCGAAGACCGGGGCCGGCTCCGGCAATTTCTCGATGCAGCCCAACGGCGTCTTCTATCTTAGCGACGGCAAGGCCGGCGTTCGCGCGACGAAGGATTATTTGAAGCATTCCCCGAAGGTGGACTATGCCACCCAGTCCGGGCCGATGCTGGTGATCGACGGAAAGCTGCATCCGAAATTCCAGGCCGACAGCCCTTCGCGAAAAATCCGCGATGGCGTCGGCGTGCGTGGCGACGGCGTCGTCGTCTTCGCCATCTCGAACGATGTGGTGACTTTCCACGAATTCGCGCGCCTGTTCCGCGACGAACTCGGCTGTCCCAACGCGCTCTTCCTCGACGGCTCGATCTCCAGCCTCTATGCGCCGGCCATTGGCCGCAACGACGATTTCTGGAATCTCGGGCCGATGATCGGCGTGTTCAGGCGCTAAGCAATTCGAGGAAAACCGAGAAGCGGTGTGCCGTTCGGAAATTGCGTGGAAACAAAGGCGGAGCTTTCATTGTCGGCTCGCCTGGCGAATCGCCCCGCTGAACCAAAGGTAAATTTTGATTCAAACTTTGTTGGTAATTTCTCATTAGGAATGGGGCTCCCGGCGGCGCTGTTCCGGCCCTCGGTCTGTTTTGTTTTGCGTGCAGGTCAAGATGCGGATTTTTGGCGTCGTCAGTTTCGTGCTTGCAGGGCTTTGCCTTGCCGGCTGCTCGTCTACCTCGGGCGTCGATGCCTTGCAGATGCCGTCGAACGAGACGACCAGTTCGGTCGTGCGGCCGAGCGCGCCGGTGACGAAGGCAGTGAAGACCGCCGACGCTGCGATGACGGTGGAGACCGTTTCCATGGCGGGCGCCGCGCGCATCAGGCCGCCGGCGTCGCTCCCTGGCGACCAGAATGCTCGTGTTGACGAGGACAACGCGCGTCCAGGGGATGAGAATTCGCGTCCCTTTGGCTTGGCCGAGGAAGAGACGGTGGCATTCCCGGCGCCGGACCTGCCGGATACGGTCGAGCCCCCGGTCGAGGCCGCAGCACTCGTCTCGCCGCCGAAGCGGCTGTCGCGCGCAGCGCCCGCGATGCTGGCTGGCCCTGTTACCCGCTATGCCTTTCGCGATGCCAAACCGATCAATTTCGGGCGCGCCTCGCCCAGGCACCTTGCCGTCCATGGCGTCGACGTGTCGCGCTGGCAGGGCAATATCAACTGGCAAAAGCTGCGCGCCCAGGGCGCCAACTTCGCCTACATCAAGGCGACCGACGGCGGCGACCATCTCGATCCGATGTTCATGAAAAACTGGCGCGGCGCCGATGCCGCCGGGCTGAAGCGCGGCGCCTATCATTTCTTCTACTGGTGCCGCACCGCCGGCGAGCAGGCCGACTGGTTCATCCGCAACGTGCCGCGGGTCCAAGGCGCGCTGCCGCCGGTCATCGATGTCGAGTGGAACGGCGAGTCCTCCTGCAAGCGCCGGCCTTCGCGCCAGAAGGTGCTGGAGAAGATGCAGGTGTTCATGGACAAGCTGGAGCGCCATTACGGCCAGCGGCCCATCATCTACACGTCGCCGGATTTTTATCGTGACAATCTGCGCGGCGCTTTCCTCGACTATCCGTTCTGGTTGCGCGCGGTGGCCGCCCATCCGTCAAAGGTCTATCCGGGCCGCAACTGGCTGTTCTGGCAATATTCGGGCTCCGGCCTGTCGCATGGCGTCAGCGGCCGCATCGACCTCAATGTCTTCCACGGCGACGAGCGGCAGTGGCGCAGGTGGCTGGGCGGCGGCGAGATGGTGGCCGACGCGAATTGAGGCCGTATGCTTCACCCGGCGCGGGGCGGCGATCGACGGCAATTTCAGGATTTCTCTAACCATCGACTCACCGTCTCCCTTAGCGGCGCGGCAACGGCCTTCCGGTAACGTGTCCGTGATCGCGTCTTGGAGGGGTCTATGCGCAAACTGATTGTCACTGCCGCTGTGGTGGCCGCCGTCGGCTACGGATTTTTCAATTCGCACCTGCGCGGCAATACGCCCAACGCCAATGTGGTCGCCTATTCAACCACCGACGAGGCGATGCAGGGCGCTAAGGCCAAGGGCCACTCGACGCTACCCCGCTTCCATGAGTTGATGGCCGCCCGCACGCCTGGCACCTATACGGTCAAGTTCCCGCTGACCCAGAACGGCGCCACCGAGCATATCTGGATGCAGCTTGTGGCTTTCAGCGACGGCCGCTTCGTCGGATTGCTGGCCGACAAGCCCGTCAACGGCAACCAGTACAAGATGGGCGACCGCATGACGGTTGCCGAGGCCGATGTCGAAGACTGGATGATCCGCAACGGCAGCGACGTCTATGGTGGCTACACGGTACGCCAGGCGCTGGCCGACATGCCGAAGGAACAGGCCGCGAAATACGGGATCACGTTCAAGGATTGAAGGCGGCGCTCCCTTCTCCCCACAAGAGCGGAGGAGAGGCCGTCCATCGCGCTTTCGTCGTCCTCGGGCTTGACCCGAGGACCCATGCCGTGACCATTGCCGTAGGGCGCAGCGTGCAGAATTCTGAAACGCCGCAGCGCCTTGATGTAACGGCATGGATTCTAGGGTCTGCGCTGCGTCGCTTCGCTCCTTGCTCCGCCCTAGAATGACGAAGCCGAAGGGCATCGCCCGTCACGCCTCGTTGATCATCGCTTCGATGTTGTAACCGTCGGGATCGAGCACGAAGCAGGCGTAGTAGTTCGCCGCGTAGTCCGGACGCGGCCCGGGCGCGCCATTGTCCGCGGCACCTGCCTCCAGCGCCGCCCGATAGAACGCATCGACCTCCGCCTTGCTCTTCACCCGGAAGGCAACGTGCAGATGGGTGAGCGGCGGCTTCTCGCCCGCGCGCTGGATTTCGAACAGGCAGCCATTGCCGACATCGAAGGCCCAGAACACGCCCTCCTTGCCGAAGGAGAGGCTGTAGCCCAAGGGCGCAAAAGCCTTTTCGTAGAAGAGCTTGCTCTTCTCGAGGTCGCACACTTCGATGGTGATGTGGTCGATCATGGAAGGTCTTGGACAATCAGGCCAGTGCGGCCGGCCACGATGACGCGGCCGGCTTTGATCTATATTGGCGATGGCTGCATTTGGTTGCAACCAGATACCAGCCATCGGCCTTCAGCTTGCGAATAACTTCGCTGACTGTCAGCCTTGGCGGCATCGGGCCTCAGCTGCACCCGCTCGTCGAACCACACGTGTCGCACTTCTCGCAGGTGCCGTTCCGCACCATGGTGAAGTTGTGGCACTCCGAACATTCGTTGCCGGTGTAACCCTGGAGCAAGGACTGCTGGCGACGGGTGGCGGCTAGCTTCTTGGCCTCGGCGGCCTCGTTGGCGGCGGCGTCGGTGAAGAGCGCCTCGGCGCCGCCGGCGGCCTCGGCTTCCTCTTCCACCATCTCCTCGGCCAGTTCCCTGGCGCGCTCCTCATAGTCGCGCTTGTAGGCAAGGGCCTCGTCGCTTGCCGGCTTCAATGCCAGCACGTTGGAGCCGGCAAAGGCGGTGGGCGCTGCGCGGGCAGGGGCGGTCGTCGGGGCTGAGCCGCCAAAGCCCTTGGGGTCCGAACCGGCAGCCGACACCAGCTTCACCGGCGAGGCACCGCGATAGAGGCCCTTGGAGAAGGGCGTCGCCTTGCCTTCGGTGATGCCGCGGCCGAGCGCCGTCTTGTCGAAGTCCGACTGGTCGACATGGGCGAGGTCGTGGCGGCCGAGATAGGACACGGCAAGCTCGCGGAACACGTAGTCGAGGATCGACGTCGCGTTCTTGATCGCGTCATTGCCCTGCACCATGCCGGCCGGCTCGAACTTGGTGAAGGTGAAGGCCTCGACATATTCGTCGAGCGGCACGCCATATTGCAGGCCGAGCGAGATGGCGATGGCGAAGTTGTTCATCATGGCGCGGAAGGCAGCACCTTCCTTGTGCATGTCGATGAAGATCTCGCCGAGGCGGCCGTCGTCGAACTCGCCGGTCCTGAGATACACCTTGTGGCCTCCGACGACCGCCTTCTGCGTGTAGCCCTTGCGGCGGTTCGGCAGCTTCTCGCGGTCGCGGTAGAGACGCTCGATGACGCGCTCGACGATCTTTTCCGTCACCTGCACGGCGCGCTGCGCGGCGGGCGCCGCAATCAGCTGCTCGACCGCCTCGTCCTCGTCCTCCTCGCCGTCGGCGAGCAGCGAGGCATTGAGCGGCTGCGACAGCTTCGAGCCGTCGCGATAGAGCGCGTTGGCCTTCAGCGCCAGCTTCCAGGACAGCATGTAGGCGTTCTTGGCGTCCTCGACCGTCGCCTCGTTCGGCATGTTGATGGTCTTGGAGATGGCGCCCGAGATGAAGGGCTGCGCCGCGGCCATCATCAGGATGTGGCTCTGGATCGACAGCGAGCGCTTGCCGATCTTGCCGCAGGGGCTGGCGCAGTCGAACACCGGCAGGTGCTCGGCCTTGAGGAACGGTGCCCCTTCGAGCGTCATCGCACCGCAGACATGGATGTTGGCGGCGTCGATGTCCTTCTTGGAGAAGCCCAGCGCCGGCAGCATCTCGAAGGAAAAGTCGGAAAGCTGCTCGTCGGTGAAGCCGAGCGTCTCTTTCACCCAATCGGCGCCGAGCGTCCACTGGTTGAACACGAACTTGATGTCGAAGGCCGACTTCAGCGCCGCATTCAGCGCCGCGATCTTATCATCGGTGAAGCCCTTGGCCTTCAGCGAAGACGGGTTGATGCCGGGCGCCTGGTTGAGGTTGCCATGGCCGACGGCATAGGCCTCGATCTCGGCAATCTGGCTTTCGGAATAGCCGAGCGTGCGCAGCGCTTCCGGCACCGCGCGGTTGATGATCTTGAAGTAGCCGCCGCCGGCGAGCTTCTTGAACTTCACCAGCGCGAAGTCGGGCTCGATGCCGGTGGTGTCGCAGTCCATGACCAGGCCGATCGTGCCGGTCGGCGCGATCACGGTCGCCTGCGCGTTGCGATAGCCATGCTCCTCGCCGAGCTCGATGGCGCGATCCCAGGCGGCGCGGGCATGCTCGGCCAGCGCCTGCTGCTTCAGGTCGGAGGCGACCAGCGGCACCGGATTGACGGCGAGCTTCTCGTAGCCGTCCTTGTCGCCATAGGCGGCGCGGCGGTGGTTGCGCATGACGCGCAGCATGTTCTGGGCGTTGCGGTCATAGTCCGGGAAGGCGCCGAGCTCGGAAGCCATTTCGGCCGAGGTCGCATAGGCGATGCCGGTCATGATGGCGGTGAGCGCGGCGCAGATCGCCCGGCCCTCGTCGGAGTCGTAGGGAATGCCGGACGTCATCAACAGGCCGCCGATGTTGGCGTAGCCGAGGCCGAGCGTGCGGTAGTCGTAGGAGAGCTTGGCGATCTCCTTCGACGGGAACTGCGCCATCATCACCGAGATCTCGAGCACGACGGTCCACAGCCGAACGGTGTGCTCGTAAGCGGCGATGTCGATCGTGCCGTCTTCCTTGCGGTAGGGCAGGAGGTTGATCGAGGCGAGGTTGCAGGCCGTGTCGTCGAGAAACATGTATTCCGAGCACGGGTTGGAGGCCCGGATCGCACCGGCGGAGGCGCAGGTGTGCCAGTCGTTCATCGTCGTGTTGAAATGCAGGCCGGGATCGGCGGACGCCCAGGCGGCATAACCGATCTTTTCCCACAGGTCCCGCGCCTTCAGCGTCTTCAGCACCTTGCCGTCCTTGCGGGCGGTGAGCTGCCAGTCGCCGTCGGCCTCGACGGCGCGCAGGAAATTGTCCTTCAGCGACACCGAGTTGTTGGAGTTCTGGCCGGAAACGGTGAGATAGGCGTCAGAGTCCCAGTCGGTGTCGTAGGTCTTGAACGACATCGAGGTGTAACCCTGGCGGGCGAACTGGATGACGCGATAGATGTAGTTCTCCGGCACGGCGTCCTTCTTGGCCGCCTTGATCTCGCGCTTCAGCGCGGTGTTGAGGGCCGGGTCGAAGCAGTCGTCGCCATTGCCTTCGCAATTGACGCAGGCCTTCATGATCGCTTCGAGGTGCTTCTTGACGATCTTCGAGCCGGTCACCAGCGAGGCGACCTTCTGCTCCTCATTGACCTTCCAGTCGATGAAGTCCTCGATATCGGGATGGTCGGCGTCGACGATGACCATCTTGGCGGCGCGGCGCGTGGTACCGCCCGACTTGATTGCGCCGGCCGCGCGGTCGCCGATCTTGAGGAAGCTCATCAGGCCGGACGAGCGGCCGCCGCCGGACAGCTTCTCGCCTTCGCCGCGCAGCATCGAGAAGTTCGAGCCGGTGCCGGAGCCGTATTTGAACAGGCGCGCCTCACGCACCCACAGATCCATGATGCCGCCCTCGTTGACGAGGTCGTCCTGAACGCTCTGGATGAAGCAGGCATGCGGCTGCGGATGCTCGTAAGCCGACTTCGACTTGGTCAGCTTGCCGGTGAAGGGGTCGACATAGAAGTGACCCTGGCTCGGCCCGTCGATGCCATAGGCCCAGTGCAGGCCGGTGTTGAACCATTGCGGCGAGTTCGGCGCCACGCGCTGAGTGGCCAGCATATAGGCAAGCTCGTCGCGGAAAGCGCGGGCATCTTCTTCGGACTTGAAGTAGCCGCCCTTCCAGCCCCAATAGGTCCAGGTGCCGGACAGCCGGTCGAAGACCTGGCGAGCATCGGTTTCCGAACCATAGCGCTCGGCCTCGGGGAGCTTGGCGAGTTCGGCCTCGTCGGCAACCGAACGCCACAGGAAGGAGGGGACGTCGTTCTCCTCGACCTTCTTCAGGCGCGCCGGGACGCCGGCCTTGCGGAAATATTTTTGGGCCAGGATGTCGGCCGCGACCTGGCTGAACTGCGCCGGCACATCGATGTTGTCGAGGCGGAACACCACCGAGCCGTCGGGATTCTTGATCTCCGACAGGGCCTTGCGGAATTCGATCTCCGCGTAAGCTGCCCCTTCTTGACCTGCTTGGTCTGGCTTGGTGAAGCGACGCTCGATGCGCATTGGTCCGGTCCCTTTTGTCTACATATAGCGCTTTTCCCCAGGGATTGCTGCCCCGCCAGGCGAAAAGCACGGTCCGCCGTTTGCCGGCATCGCAGGCGACGCCGGCATTCTCCTCGTCGCGAGCAACACCGTGCAGACAAGCAAACGCCCTTCCAAGCGCTCACCCAGGCTGCAGGCCGACCCGCGGGTCCCTCAAAACTGAAACTTTTGTCGATTCCCTCGGAAGAGGGAGGTTCACACTATCTAGGGTCGAGCCTGCCTGCAAACACTAAATATAGTGTTAACAGATCATTTTTTCCAGCCCGACAATTCTCCCTTTCGCCCACCCAAGCCCCATCATACCCAACGCTTCCGCCGGCCTCGTGAACGGGCGGAAATGTGGGCAAAACGCACAAAATCCGGGAAAAAAGACCGGCTTCTGAACTCTCCGGTCACGCCCGCAACAGGAGCGCATGGCCTATAAAAAGCGACTCGTTCTGACCCGTCAAGGATTCGTTTTTGTAGGTTTTGTGACCCCAATATGTTGTGTGTCACATATGTGGATAACGGGGACAGAAAGGCGCATCGAAAAGCCTTTATTTGACGGTCCTTGCGGACGGTTCGTCGGGTTGCCCGGGGCCGGGCCCGACGGGCGGCTTTTCATTTTAGCTGGCTTGCACTATCTGTTGCCCTGCGCGGGGGCGTGTCTTGTCAAGCCTGGAAGCATTCGCTACGCCCCGCTCATGACAGTTACCGTTCGTTTCGCCCCGTCGCCGACCGGCCGCATCCACATCGGCAATGCCCGCACCGCGCTGTTCAACTGGCTCTTCGCCATGAACAACAAGGGCCGCTACATCCAGCGCTTCGACGATACAGACGTTGCCCGTTCGACGCAGGAATTCGCCGATTCAATTCTCTATGACCTGCATTGGCTCGGCATTTTTCCCGACGTTACCGAATACCAGTCGCGTCGCTTTGAAGTCTATGACGCCGCGGTGGAGCGGCTGAAGGCGGCGCGCGTGCTTTATGCCTGCTACGAAACGCCGGAGGAGCTCGACCTGCGCCGCAAGGTGCGCCGCACGCGCGGCCTGCCGCCGGTCTATGGCCGCGAGGCATTGACGCTGACGCCGGAGCAGGTGGCCGAATACGAGTCCGACGGGCGCCGGCCGCACTGGCGCTTTCTTTTGCCGAACTTCACCGGCGACCCGCTGCAGCCCGAGCGGACCGAGGTGCACTGGGACGACCTTGTGCGCGGCGAGGAGACCGTCGATCTCGCCTCACTGTCGGACCCGGTCCTGGTTCGTGAGGACGGCACTTATCTCTACACGCTGCCTTCGGTGGTCGACGACATCGAGATGGGCGTCACCCATGTCATACGCGGCGACGACCACGTAACCAACACCGGCGTGCAGATCGCCTTGTTCCAGGCGCTGGGCGCTGAGCCGCCGGTGTTCGGGCACCACAATCTCTTGACCACCGTGTCGGGTGAGGGGCTGTCGAAGCGCACCGGCGCGCTGTCGATAGAAAGCCTGCGCGAGGACGGCATCGAGCCGATGGCTGTCGCCTCGCTTGCCGTGCTCGTTGGCACATCGGAAAATGTCACGGCAGCGCACGATCTCAACCAGCTCGCCAGCCATTTCGACCCGGCCGCGACATCCAAGTCTGCCGCCAAGTTCGATCCCGACGAGCTTTTCGTGCTCAATCGCACGCTGATGCACCAAATGCCGTTCGAGGAGGCGCGCGACCGGCTGATTGTGCTTGGCATTTCCGGCGACAGGGCCGAGCCCTTCTGGCTCGCCGTGCGCGGCAATATCGACCGTTTGTCCGACGCTGTCGCCTGGTGGCGAATCCTGAGCGACGGGCCGCAGGAGCCGGCGGAATTTTCCGGCGAGGACCGTGACTTCCTCCACCAGGCGTTCGACCTGTTGCCGGAAGAGCCTTGGAACGGCACGGTCTGGAAGGATTGGACCGGCAAGATCAGGGAAGCGACGGGCCGCAAGGGCAAGCCACTGTTCATGCCGCTGCGGCTTGCCCTTACCGGGCGGTCTTCGGGGCCGGAGCTTGCAGATCTATTGCCGCTGATGGGTCGGGAAGGAACGCTGGCCCGACGACCCTGACCTTGCGCTGTTCCGGCGGCAGGGCCGAAACCGGTGACGCCGGCACCTTGGCGGTCA
>NZ_RZSF01000147.1:0-15955 GCF_004023325.1 Mesorhizobium sp. M1A.F.Ca.ET.072.01.1.1
ATGATGGTGAAGCCGCAGCGGCGGCAGGGCTCGGAGATCGTGAGCAGCAGATCGCCGATCGCGAGCTTGCGGCCGAGCCATTCCGTCTCCGGGAAGGAGCCTTCCACCGGCTCCATGTCGACGACGATGTTGGGGCGAAAGCGGCGCGAATCTGGCACGCCTTGCGGATGCAGCGCCTTCAGCCGCGCCAGCGAGGCGGTGGTGAGCAGATGGATCGGCGTCCTGCTGTATCGCTCGGCCGTGAGCGGGCCGGCATAGCCCGGCGCGTGCTCGCGGAAGTAAGGCCGGATCGAGGCGTCGAAACCAAGAAATCCGGAAAGAACCCGGTCGCTTTCCGGGTCGGGCGCCGGCAGCCAGTCGCCGCCGGGCACGGCCACTTCGAGCCGGCGGTCTTCGGTCAGCCGGGTGCGGATCAGCGGCACCTTGTGCCATTTCGGTCCGCGGTCCGGCCTGGCGATCTCGCCATCCGACGCATCGACCAGGCCGAACAGCCGGTCGCCGTCGACAGTCGAAGTGCCGACGGAGATGGCGTCCAGCCGCTCGCCGGCGAGCGAGCTCGCCGGATAGCGCCATAGCTGGCTGACGGTGCCGAGTGCGGCCTGCGCGTTCATCAGGCCCTTTTATTCTGCCGGTTGGCAACGAGATCGTCGACCACGGCGGGATCGGCGAGCGTCGAGGTGTCGCCGAGCGCGCCGTAATCGTCCTCGGCGATCTTGCGCAGGATGCGCCGCATGATCTTGCCCGAACGGGTCTTGGGCAGGCCCGGCGCGAACTGGATCTTGTCGGGCGTTGCGATGGCGCCGATCTCCTTGCGGACATGGGCGACAAGCTCCTTGCGCAGATCCTCGCTCGATGTCGTGCCGGACATCAGCGTGACGTAGCAGTAGATTCCCTGACCCTTGATATCGTGCGGATAGCCGACGACGGCGGCTTCCGAGACCTTGTCGTGGCTGACCAGCGCAGATTCAACTTCCGCCGTGCCCATGCGGTGGCCTGAAACGTTGATGACGTCGTCGACGCGGCCGGTGATCCAGTAGTAGCCGTCGGCGTCACGGCGGCAGCCGTCGCCGGTGAAGTATTTGTCCTTGTAAGTCGAGAAATAGGTCTGCACGAAACGGTCGTGATCGCCATAGACGGTGCGCATCTGGCCGGGCCAGGAATCGGTGATGCAGAGATTACCGTCGGCCGCGCCTTCCAGCACCTTGCCTTCGCCATCGACCAGCTGCGGCTTGACGCCGAAGAAGGGCCGTGTCGCCGAGCCGGCCTTAAGGTCGGTGGCGCCCGGCAGCGGCGTGATCAGGATGCCGCCGGTCTCGGTCTGCCACCATGTGTCGACGATCGGCACCTTGGCGTTGCCGACGACGTTGAAATACCACTCCCAGGCTTCCGGATTGATCGGCTCGCCGACCGTGCCCAGCACGCGCAGCGACTTGCGCGAGGTCTTCTTCACATGGGAATCGCCGGCGCCCATCAGGGCGCGCAGCGCCGTCGGCGCGGTGTAGAAGATGTTGACCTGGTGCTTGTCGACGACTTCCCAGAAGCGCGACTGCGACGGGTAGTTCGGCACGCCCTCGAACATCAGCGTTGTGGCGCCGTTGGCCAAAGGGCCATAGACGATGTAGCTGTGGCCGGTGACCCAGCCGACATCGGCGGTGCACCAGTAGATGTCGCCGTCATGGTAATCGAAGACATACTGGTGCGTCATCGAAACATAGACGAGATAGCCGGCGGTGGTGTGCAGCACGCCTTTCGGCTTGCCGGTTGAGCCCGATGTGTAGAGGATGAACAGCGGGTCCTCCGCCTTCATCTTCTCGGGTTTGCAGTCGGCCTTAACGGTCGCGGCCTCGTCATGGTACCAGACGTCGCGGCCCGGCACCCAGCCGGTCTTGCCGCCGGTGCGTCGCACCACCACCACTTTTTCCACCTTGGTGCCGGCCTTGGCGGCGATGTCGATGGCCTTGTCGGTGTTGTCCTTCAGCGCAATCGGCTTGCCGCCGCGCAGGCCCTCGTCGGCGGTGATGACGATGGTCGACTTGCAGTCGTCGATGCGGCCGGCCAGCGCATCGGGCGAGAAGCCGCCGAAGACGACCGAATGGATGGCGCCGATACGCGTGCAGGCAAGCATCGCGTAAGCCGTTTCGGGGATCATCGGCATGTAGATGGTAACGCGGTCGCCCTTCTTGACGCCGTGCTTCTTCAGCACATTGGCGAAGCGGCAGACATGCGCATAGAGCTCGTTGTAGGTGATCTTCCTGTCATCGTAAGGGTTGTCGCCTTCCCAGATGATGGCGGTCTGGTTGCCGCGCTTCTTCAGATGCCGGTCGATGCAGTTGTAGGAAACGTTGGTCTGGCCGTCCTCGAACCACTTGATCGAGACCTTGCCGTCGAAGGAAGTGTTCTTGACCTTGGTGAAGGGCTTGAACCAGTCGATGCGCTTGCCGTGCTTGCCCCAAAACTTGTCCGGGTTCTTCACGCTGTCGGCATACCATTTGAGATAGGTGTCGTTGTCGATCAGCGCGTTTTTCTTCCACGCCGGCTGGACGCGGTGGACATGGACATCGGACATTTTCTAGCTTTCCTCCGAAACCGTTCCGCCGGCTTGATGTGCCGACGGCATCACGGCGAAGCAGCCGTGAATTCGCGGCATTATTAACAGTTCCGCCGTGACGGCAATATTAGACGTTGGATTCGCGCGGCGGGATGACGCAGGGGCAAGTGCAAACGCCTGTCAGCACTCTCGCCCTAGGGCTGCTAACCGTCTGTTTTTCCGATGGAAAACTTGGGTCTGATGTGCGAAAATCAATAGACGGTTAAGCAACGAGGCGCAGAGTTTCGCGTTGGGAGGAAAGGAGAATCAACTGAGGACGGCAATGCGCCATCATCTCGAAATGGACTTGATGCTCAGCGGCTATGGGCTGACCACGGCCAAGATCCTTTATCACTTCCCAGACCATCCACATCTGCTGCAAAGCTATATCTGGCAGGATTACGACATCGCGCCGGAGTTTCCGGTGCTGATCCGCTTCATCGAATTCTGGAAGACCAAGCTCGACGGCCCGCTGCATTCGGTGACGTACACGCACCAGAAGCTGATCGCGCCGAACGAGTGGCGGAAAGTGGACGGGGAGTTCGTGCTGCACTGAGCGGCGCAGAGGTTCTCTGGACGTCGAACGTTTGGCGGAAACGCCCATCACTCGTTATCCCCGGGCTTGGTAGGAACGGCCCGGTTCGTTTCAAGCGCCGGCGGAAGCGTTATCGTTCGATTGTCGGGGTCGGCAACAAGATCGCTACCAGCGTCTCGAGGCGCTTAGCGACTGCCGAAGATCGCCGAGCCCAGCCTGACGCTGGTCGCGCCGAAGGCGATCGCGGTCTCGTAATCGCCGGACATTCCCATCGAGAGCATTGCGACGCCGGCCTCGCCAGCGATCTTTTCCAAAAGCGCGAAATGCGGACCGGGATTCTCGTCCGCCGGCGGGATGCACATGAGGCCCTCAATGGCGAGGCCGTGCACCTCGCGGCAGCGTTTGACGAAAGCGACGGCGTCGCGCGGCTCGATGCCGGCCTTCTGCGGCTCGGAGCCGGTGTTGACCTGCACATAGAGTTTGGGCGCCAGGCCTTGCCTGGCGGTCTCCTTGGCAAGCTCGGCGGCGATCTTCTCGCGATCGACGGTCTCGATGACATCGAAAAGCGCCACCGCTTCCTTCGTCTTGTTGGATTGCAGCGGCCCGATCAGGTGCAGCTCGATGTCGGGAAACGCCGCTTTCAGCGCCGGCCATTTACCTTGAGCTTCCTGCACGCGGTTCTCGCCGAAAACACGCTGGCCCGCCTCGATGACCGGGCGGATATCTTCGGCCGCGAAGGTCTTCGAGACCGCGACCAGCATGACGGCGCCGGGCTCACGCTTTGCCTCGCGTTCGGCGCTTGCGATCTTCGCCTTGACCGCGCGAAGCTGTTCGACGGGGCTCGTCATGTCCATATCCTGCCCATAGTTTTAGCACCAACGCCGGATCGCCACAGTTGACGGGTCTGGCAATCCATGGTGAACACCGCGACGACATTGTCTCGGCTGCCGGCCTTGCCCAGCGCCGCGCACCCGCTTTTAAGTGAAAAACATCTGATGGCAACCGAACGATACAATCCGCGCACGTCAGAGCCCAAATGGCAGAAGGCCTGGGCCGAAAAGAAGCTGTTCGAGGCCAGGAACGAGGACCCGAAGCCGAAATACTACGTGCTCGAGATGTTCCCTTATCCCTCAGGGAAGATCCATATCGGCCACACCCGCAACTATACGATGGGCGACGTCGTCGCGCGCTACAAGCGGGCCAAGGGCTTCAACGTGCTGCACCCGATGGGTTGGGACGCCTTCGGCATGCCGGCCGAGAACGCAGCGATGCAGAACAAGGTCCATCCCAAGGACTGGACCTACGAAAACATCGCCGTCATGCGCGAGCAGCTCAAGATGATGGGCCTGTCGCTCGACTGGGCGCGGGAGTTCGCCACATGCGACGTCGACTACTATCACCGCCAGCAGATGCTGTTCCTCGACTTCGTCGAGAAGGGGCTGGTGACGCGCAAATCCTCCAAGGTCAACTGGGACCCGGCAGACATGACGGTGCTCGCCAACGAGCAGGTCATCGACGGCCGCGGCTGGCGCTCGGGCGCGCTGGTCGAGCAGCGCGAGTTGACGCAGTGGTTCTTCAAGATCACCGATTTCGCGCAGGACCTGCTGGATTCGCTCGGCCGTCTCGACGAATGGCCGGAGAAGGTCAAGCTGATGCAGCACAACTGGATCGGCCGCTCCGAAGGGCTGCTGATCCGCTGGCCGCTCGCAGGTCCTGTTGGCGACATGCACGAGCTGGAAGTCTACACGACCAGGCCGGACACCATCTTCGGCGCCTCCTTCATGGCGGTCGCGGCGGATCATCCGCTGGCCAAACAAGCCGCCGAGAACAATCCGGCGCTGGCCAAGTTCATCGACGAGGTCCGCCATATGGGCACCTCGGTGGCGGCGCTTGAGACGGCCGAAAAGAAGGGTTTCGATACCGGCATCCGCGTCGTCCATCCTTTCGACGACAGCTGGACGCTGCCTGTCTACGTCGCGAATTTCGTGCTGATGGAGTATGGCACGGGCGCCATCTTCGGCTGCCCGTCGGGCGATCAGCGCGACCTCGACTTCGCCAACAAATACGGCCTGCCGGTAGTCCCGGTAGTGATGCCGGAAGACGGCGACGCAAAAAGCTTCCAGATCACCGAGGAGGCCTATGTCGACGACGGCGTGATGATCAATTCGCGCTTCCTCGACGGCATGAAGCCGCAGCGCGCGTTCGACGAGGTGGCGAAGCTGCTCGAACAGAGGACGATCGGCGGCCGGCCGATGGCAGAGCGCAAGGTGAATTTCCGCCTGCGCGATTGGGGCATCTCGCGCCAGCGCTACTGGGGCTGCCCGATCCCGATGATCCACTGCGAGGCCTGCGGCGTGGTGCCGGTGCCGAAGGCCGATCTGCCGGTGAAACTGCCTGACGACATCGAGTTCGACCGTCCGGGCAATCCGCTCGATCGGCATCCGACATGGCGTCACGTGAAATGCCCGCAATGCGGGCGCGACGCGCGGCGCGAGACCGACACGATGGATACGTTCGTCGATTCGTCGTGGTATTTCGCGCGCTTCACCGCCCCCTGGGCAAACGAGCCGACCGAGCCGAAGGCGGCGGACGAGTGGCTGGCGGTGGACCAGTATATCGGCGGCATCGAGCACGCGATCCTGCATCTGCTCTATTCGCGCTTCTTCACGCGTGCCATGCGCGAGACCGGCCATTTGAACCTCGCCGAGCCGTTCAAGGGCCTGTTCACGCAAGGCATGGTGGTGCACGAGACCTACCGCGTCGGCGGTCCGTCGACAAATGGGCGCTGGCTGTCGCCGAGCGAGGTCAGGATCGAGGATGCCGGCAGCAAGCGCCGCGCCATCGAGATCGCGACCGGCGAGGAAGCGACGATCGGCGCGCTCGAGAAGATGTCGAAATCGAAGAAGAACACGGTGAGTCCGGAGGAGATCACCGACGGCTACGGGGCCGATACCGCGCGCTGGTTCATGCTGTCGGACTCGCCGCCGGAGCGCGACGTCGAATGGACCGACGAAGGTGCCGCCGGCGCGCATCGCTTCGTGCAGCGCGTCTGGCGCCTGGTGCAGATCGCGGCCGAACAGCTTGCCGACGTGAAGCCGGCCGCGGCGAGCGAAGGCGAGGCAGGTGCCGTTTCCAAGGCCGCGCACAAGATCCTGAAGGCGATCGGCGAGGACATCGAGAAGCTCGGCTTCAACCGGGCTATCGCCCGCATCTACGAGCTTGCCAATGCGCTGGCCGTGCCGCTCAACGACGTCGCCGAAGGCAAGGCTGACGCGGCGCTGAAGGGCGCCTGCCGCGAGGCCGTCGAGATCCTGGTGCATGTGATCGCGCCGGTGATGCCGCATCTGGCCGAGGAATGCTGGGAGGCGTTGGGCGGCACCGAGATGGTCGCCGAACGGCCGTGGCCTGCCTACGATCCGGCCCTGGTCGTCGACAACGAGATCATGCTGCCGGTGCAGGTCAACGGCAAGAAGCGCGGGGATTTGACAATTGCCCGCGACGCGGATCAAGGTGCCGTCGAAAAAGCGGTGCTGGCTCTCGACTTCGTGCAGAAAGCGCTCGATGGTAAAGCCCCGCGCAAGGTGATCATCGTCCCGCAGAGGATCGTCAATGTCGTTGCCTGATCCGGAAAAGTCACAGGCGGCGCGTCTTCTGCGCCGCGCTGCTCTCAGCGGCCTGGTCGCCTCGCTGGCACTGGTCTCCGCCTGCACGGTGCGGCCGCTCTATTCCAGCGCGCCGCTCACCGCCGGCTCGCAGGTCGGGGCCGCCGCCGAGTTGGCCTCGATCTCGATCAAGCCGGTCAGCACCCGCCCTGCACAGCAGGTGCGCAACAACCTGATCTTCGCTTTCGGCCAGGGCTCGGGCGAGCCGGCATCGCCTGCCTATACGCTCGACCTCGGCGTCACCGAGCTTGTCGAGTCGGCGGCCATCGTTCAGGTGCAGACCGAAGAGGACGAGCCGACGGCGGGCACCGTGACCCTCACCGCCAATTATGTGCTCAGAGACGCCGCGACCGGCACTGTGGTCGCGCTCGGCAAGCGCTCGATTCCTTCCTCCTTCGACCGGCCGCGCCAGGAGTTTGCGGCCTACCGGGCGCAGATCGATGCCGAGAACCGCGCCGCCCGCGAGCTCGCCGATCTGCTAAGGCTGGCGATCGCCCAGGACCTGGCCAAGAATGGCAAGAAGGCCTGAGCTGGTCTCTGGGCGCCGCCGCGCTATTCCCCTATTCGAGGCAATAAAAAAGGCCAGGTTACCCCCGGCCTTTTGTTGTCTGCTCTCCGGCCTCAGCCAATCTTCTGGCCGGTCTTGGCCCAATCGGCGAGGAAGGCGGCGAGGCCCTTGTCGGTGAGCGGATGGTTGACCAGCGCCTTCAACGTCGCCGGCGGCGCGGTCACGATATCGGCGCCGATCAAAGCCGCCTGCTTGACGTGGTTCACCGTACGCACGGAAGCGGTCAGGATCTCGGTCTTGAAATCGTAATTGTCGTAGATGGTGCGGATTTCCGAGATCAGCTCCATGCCGTCCGAGCCGGTGTCGTCGATGCGGCCGACGAAGGGCGAGATGAAGGAGGCGCCGGCCTTGGCGGCAAGCAGCGCCTGGTTGGCCGAGAAGCAGAGCGTGACGTTGACCATGCGGTTCATCTCGGTGCGGATCGTCTTGCAGGCCCTTAGCCCATCCAGCGTCAGCGGCACCTTGATGGCCACATTCGGCGCGATCTTGGCCAGCACCTCGGCCTCGGCCATCATCTCCTTGTACTCGGTCGCCACGACCTCGGCCGAGACCGGGCCTTCGACAATGTCGCAGATCTGCTTGGTGACCTCGGCGATCTTGCCGCCCGATTTCAGGATCAGCGACGGGTTGGTGGTGACGCCATCGAGCAGCCCCAGATCGTGCAGATCCTTAATTTCCTTGATGTCAGCGGTGTCGACAAAAAACTTCATGGCTGTCTCCTTGGGGATTGCCTGACGCCGGCCAGGCAGATGCGGGGGTCCCCTTTGATCTAGAGCAAAGTCGGGGCAAGGTCACGCCCGATGATCGAAGATTCGCCCTTTGTCGCGGCCGCGCCGGTGCTGGTGCCGATGCCGGCCGAACGGCCCTACACATATGCCGTGCCGCCAGGCATGCGCGTGGTGCCGGGCTCGATCGTGCGCGTGCCGCTGGGGCCGCGGCAGGTGGCCGGCATCGTCTGGGACGCCGTCGTCGAATCCGTCGATCCGAAAAAGCTGCGGCCGATCGAGGAGGTCTTCGACTGCCCGCCGATCGACAAGGCCATGCGCCGTTTCGTCGACTGGATCGCCCAATACACGCTGTCGGCGCCCGGCATGGTGGCGCGGATGTTGTTGAGGGCGCCGGAAGCTTTCGACCCGGAGCCGTGGATCGAAGGCCTGCAGCGCACGCTTGCCGAGCCCGACCGGTTGACCGATGCGCGACGCCGCGTTTTGGAAACGGCCGAAGGCGGGCTTGCCTGGACGCGCTCCGGTCTCGCCCATGCTGCGGGTGTCTCCTCGACCGTCATCGATGGCTTGAGGGCACAAGGCGTGTTCGAGACGGTGATGATCCCGCCAAGGCCGGTGGTCGCCGCACCCGATCTCGGCCATGCCGTGCCGGAATTGATGCCGGACCAGAAGGCGGCGGCCGAGAAGCTGCGCGCGGCGATCGCCGCTGACGCCTTCAACGTCGCCCTGCTCGACGGCGTCACCGGATCGGGCAAGACGGAAGTCTATTTCGAGGCGGTGGCGGCGGCGCTCGACAAGGGCAAGCAGGTGCTGATCCTGCTGCCGGAGATCGCGCTGACGCACGCTTTCCTCGAACGCTTCCAGGACCGCTTCGGCGCCAAACCGGCGGAGTGGCATTCGGACCTGCCGCCCCGGATGCGCGAACGCGTCTGGCGGCAGGTGGCGGAGGGCGGCGTGCGCGTCGTCGCCGGGGCGCGTTCGGCGCTGTTCTTGCCGTTCAAGGAGCTAGGCCTGATCGTCGTCGACGAGGAGCATGACCCGGCCTACAAGCAGGAAGACCGCGTCTTCTACAATGCGCGCGACATGGCGGTGGTGCGCGGCCATATCGGCGCTTTCCCGGTCGTGCTCGCCTCGGCGACGCCGTCGGTCGAGAGCCGGGTCAACGCCAGCCAGGGCCGCTATCACCGCGCGGTGCTGTCGGCGCGTTTTGCCGAGGCAGCGCTCCCCGACCTGAAATCGATCGACATGCGGCGCGCGGCGCCTGCGCGCGGCGGTTTTCTGTCGCCTCTCCTTCTGGAGCAGATGGAGCGCACGCTGGAGAGACAAGAGCAGTCGCTGCTCTTCCTCAACCGGCGCGGCTATGCGCCGCTGACGCTCTGCCGCGTCTGCGGCCATCGCTTCGGCTGCCCGGTCTGCTCGGCCTGGCTGGTCGAGCATCGCTTTCGCGGCCAGCTCGTTTGCCATCATTGCGGCCACAATGAGCGGCGGCCGGAGGCCTGCCCGGAATGCGGCACGCTCGATCATCTGGTCGCCTGCGGGCCGGGCGTCGAGCGCATCGCCGAGGAAGTGGTGGCGCATTTCCCGGAAGCCCGCACGATCGTATTGTCGTCCGATCTCTTGGGCGGCGTGCGCCGGCTGCGGCTCGAGCTCGAGGCCGTCGCCAATGGCGAGGCCGATATCGTCATCGGCACGCAGCTCGTCGCCAAGGGTCACAACTTCCCCGGCATGACGCTGGTCGGCGTGGTCGACGCCGACCTCGGCCTCGCCAATGGCGATCCGCGCGCCGCCGAGCGCACCTTCCAGCTGCTCAGCCAGGTGACCGGGCGCGCGGGCCGCACCGGCAAGAAGAGCCTCGGCCTGCTGCAGACCTACCAGCCCGACCATCCGGTGATGCGGGCGATCGTCTCCGGCGATTCGGAAGCCTTTTACGAGCGCGAAATCGCGGAGCGGGAGCGCGCCGCGCTGCCACCGTTCGGCCGGCTCGCCGGCATCATCGTCAGTGCCGCGACACGCGCCGAGGCCGAAACCCATGCGCGGGGCTTGCGGCGCGCGGCACCTACAGCCTCCGATCTCTTCGTGCTCGGACCGGCCGAGGCGCCGCTGTCGCTGATCGGCGGCCGCCACCGCTTCCGCTTGCTTGTCCAGGGCGGGCGGCGCGCGGACATGCAAGGGTTTATTCGAGCCATGCTGGCGGAGGGGCCGAAGCTGCGCGGCTCCGTCAGGGTGCAGGTCGACATCGACCCGCAGAGCTTCCTATAAGCGAGAAAGACTGCCCCAACGGAGTGCTCGCTTTATGAAAACCCTCGGCCTTATCGGCGGCATGAGCTGGGAATCGACGGCGATCTACTACCGACTGCTCAACGAGATCGTGCGCGAGCGGCTGGGCGGGCTGCATTCGGCGAAGCTGCTCCTGTGGTCGTTCGACTTCGCCGAGATCGCCGAACGCCAGCATGCCGGCGACTGGGACGGCGCCGGCGTCCTTCTGGTGAAAGCCGCGCGAAAGCTGGAGGCCGGCGGCGCCGAGGGCCTGGTGATCTGCACCAACACCATGCACAAACTCGCCGACACGGTGCAGGCGGCCATCTCGATTCCGCTCATCCATATCGCCGACGCAACTGGACACGCTGTTGTCGCCGCAGGCGTGAAGCGGCCGGCGCTGCTAGCGACACGCTTCACCATGGAGCAGGATTTCTACAAAGGACGGCTCGCCGACAAATACGGCCTGCAGCCGGTCGTGCCCGGCCAGGCCGGCCGCGACATGGTGCACCGGATTATCTATGATGAGCTCTGCCAGGGTATCGTCAAAGCCGACTCGAAGTCCGCTTATGTCGAGGAAGTCGGCCGTCTGCGGCGCGACGAAAAGATCGACGGCCTCATCATGGGCTGCACCGAGATCACCATGCTGATCGGCCAGGGCGATTTCGACATGCCGGTGTTCGACACCACGCGCATCCATGCCGAGGCAGCGATCGAGTTCGCATTGTCCTGATCGGGCGCTCTTCTGACGCTTCTTCTCTTGCGTCTTTTCAAATGTGCCGGCCGCCATCTGGCGCGCGGATTTTCCTCGGCTAGAATGCCGGCAATTTCAGAACAAGACTTTCCGAGGGGGATCAGATGGAGTTCGCGTTTCCGTGGCCGGCGAGCCAGGGCGAGTGGCTGGCATGGTCGAGCGCCGTCGTGACGCTGCTCATCGGCCTCGTCCTGTTCCTGGCGCCGAACCTCGCCTTCCGCATCCTGCGCCTGCAAGCGAAGCCGGAGAAAGCGGCGGCGATCGCCGAAGGGCGCGGCCGCATGTCGGGCTTCTACCTCGGCGTCAGCCTGTGCTGCATCCTGCTCGCGCAGCCGCTGCTCTATATGGCGCTCGGCTTCTCATGGCTGTTCACGGCTTTCGGCCGGCTTTTGTCGATGATGTCGGACGGCGCCAACACACCTTTCAACTGGGCTTCCATCGTGGTTGAATTGGCCCTGGCGGCGCTGCCGCTTGCCTTCGCCTTCGGCTTCGTGCCGTGAATTCGTGACTAATCCGCCGCTCAGGCTCGGCCTTCGCCGCCTGATGCGACAAAAGTGCCTGAAAACCATGCCGGACGATGCATTGCGGTCTCAAAAGGCCTGTGCTAGACGGCAATCGACTTTCGGCCGGGGATAGCGGAAGCCATCCCTCCGTGCTTGGAAAAATCGCAGTAAGGTCAAAGATTTAGCCAGAGTTTTCGCTCGCGCCAACAATCTGCGGCCTGTCAGACAAGAGAAAAGACGGTCCGTGGCCCAATCGTCATCGCCAATCTCAGCTGTCGCAGAGCGCTATGCAAGCTCGCTGTTCGAGCTCGCGCTGCAGGAAAATTCGGTCGCCCAGGTCGAGGCCGACCTCAACGATTTCGAGGCGATGCTCAACGGCAGCGCCGACCTTGCCCGGCTCATCAACAGTCCGGTGTTCTCCAGCGACGATCAGGCCAAGGCGATCGGCGCGATCATCTCTAGAGCCAACATCACCGGCCTCGTCGGCAATTTCCTGCGCGTCGTCGCCCGCAACCGCCGCCTGTTCGCCGTGCCCGGCATGATCAAGGCGTTCCGCCAGATTGCCGCCGACCACCGCGGCGAGGCGTCCGCCGAAGTCACCTCCGCGCATGCGCTGACGGATGCGCAGCAGGCCGAACTCAAGGCGACGCTGACCGGCATCGCCGGCAAGGACGTGGCCATCGCCATGACCGTCGACCCGTCGCTGCTCGGCGGCTTGATCGTCAAGATGGGCTCGCGCCAGATCGATACGTCGCTCAAAACCAAACTCAATTCGCTCAAGCTTGCACTGAAAGAGGTCGGCTGATGGACATCCGCGCCGCGGAAATTTCCGCAATTCTGAAAGACCAGATCAAGAATTTCGGCAAGGAGGCCGAGGTCTCCGAAGTCGGCCAGGTTCTGTCCGTCGGTGACGGCATTGCCCGCGTCTACGGGCTCGACAACGTCCAGGCGGGCGAGATGGTCGAATTCCCGGGCGGCATCCGCGGCATGGCGCTGAACCTCGAAACCGACAATGTCGGCGTCGTCATCTTCGGCAACGACCGTGACATCAAGGAAGGCGACACCGTCAAGCGCACCGGCGCCATCGTCGATGTTCCGGTCGGTCCCGGCCTGCTCGGCCGCGTGGTCGACGCGCTCGGCAATCCGATCGACGGCAAGGGCCCGATCCAGGCGACCGAACGCCGCCGCGTCGACGTCAAGGCGCCCGGCATCATTCCGCGCAAGTCGGTGCATGAGCCGATGTCGACCGGCCTCAAGGCCATCGACGCGCTGATCCCGGTCGGCCGCGGTCAGCGCGAGCTGGTCATCGGCGACCGTCAGACCGGTAAGACCGCCATCATCCTCGACACGATGCTGAACCAGAAGTCGGTGCACGACAACGGCCCGGAGAAGGAGAAGCTCTACTGCGTCTACGTCGCCGTCGGCCAGAAGCGCTCGACCGTCGCGCAGTTCGTCAAGGTGCTCGAGGAGCGCGGCGCGCTCGACTACTCCATCATCATCGCCGCCACCGCGTCGGATCCGGCGCCGATGCAGTTCCTGGCGCCGTTCGCCGGCTGCACCATGGGCGAATATTTCCGCGACAACGGCATGCATGCCCTCATCAGCTATGACGACCTGTCGAAGCAGGCCGTCGCCTACCGCCAGATGTCGCTGCTGCTGCGCCGCCCGCCGGGTCGCGAAGCCTATCCGGGCGACGTGTTCTATCTGCATTCGCGCCTGCTGGAGCGCGCCGCGAAGCTCAATGACGATAATGGCAACGGCTCGCTGACCGCGCTGCCGATCATCGAGACGCAGGCCAACGACGTGTCGGCCTACATCCCGACCAACGTGATCTCGATCACCGACGGCCAGATCTTCCTCGAGACCAACCTCTTCTTCCAGGGCATCCGCCCGGCGGTGAACGTCGGTCTGTCGGTGTCGCGCGTCGGCTCCTCGGCGCAGGTCAAGGCGATGAAGCAGGTCGCCGGCTCGATCAAGGGCGAGCTCGCGCAGTACCGCGAAATGGCGGCCTTCGCGCAGTTCGGCTCCGACCTCGACGCCGCCACCCAGCGTCTGCTCAATCGCGGTTCGCGCCTGACGGAGCTCCTGAAGCAGCCGCAGTTCTCGCCGCTCAAGACCGAAGAGCAGGTCGCGGTGATCTTCGCCGGCGTCAATGGCTATCTCGACAAGCTGGCGCTGAACCAGGTCGGCAAGTTCGAGCATGGCCTGCTCAGCCACATGCGCTCGGCCGGCAAGGACGTGCTCGACGGCATCCGCAAGGAGAAGGCGCTGTCGGACGACCTGCGCAGCAAGCTCAAGGCCGAGATCGACGCCTTCGCCAAGACCTTCGCTTAACGAGCAGCCGGACGCACGGGATCAGGTTTGAAGCATGCCTTCATTAAAAGACCTTCGTAACCGTATCGCCTCGGTCAAGGCGACGCAGAAGATCACCAAGGCGATGCAGATGGTCGCCGCGGCGAAGCTGCGTCGCGCGCAGGAAGCGGCGGAAGCGGCGCGTCCCTATTCCGAGCGGATGGGGGCGGTGCTGGCCAACATCACCCAGGCGATCGGCGGCGGCGGCGATGCCCCGGCGCTGATGACCGGCACCGGCAGGGACGACGTGCATCTGCTCATCGTCTGCACCGCCGAGCGCGGACTGTGCGGCGGCTTCAATTCCCAGATCGCGCGCCTGGCCCGCGAGCATATTCGTAAGCTTCTCGCCGACGGCAAGCAGGTCAAGATCATCTGCGTCGGCAAGAAGGGTTTTGACATCCTGCGCCGCGAGTACGGCTCGCTGATCCTCGAGCGCGTCGACCTGCGCGAGGTCAAGACGCTCGGCTTCGTCAATGCCGATGCGATCGCGCGCAAGGTGATCAACCTGTTCAACCAGGGCGGCTTCGACGTCTGCACGCTGTTCTATTCGCAGTTCAAGTCGGTGATCAGCCAGATTCCGACGGCGCAGCAGATCATCCCGGCGGCCCCGGCTTCCGCCGCTGCCGAGACGAGCAACGGCGCCACGGCCGTCTACGAATACGAGCCGGAGCCGGGCGAGATCCTCTCCGACCTCATCCCGCGCAACATCGCGGTGCAGATCTTCCGCGCGCTGCTGGAAAACGCGGCTGGCGAGATGGGCGCCAAGATGAGCGCGATGGACAATGCGACGCGCAACGCCGGCGACATGATCAACAGGCTGTCGATCACCTACAATCGCCAGCGGCAGGCGCAGATCACCAAGGAACTCATCGAAATCATTTCGGGCGCCGAGGCGCTCTAGGCGCGCCCCGCCGCCGAGGCCATCGACCTCGCGGCAGAAGGCGTGAGCAACAGACAGACGAAAAGGGCAAAGACGATGGCGAAAGCAGCTACCCCGAAGACCGCCGCCAAGGCGGCACCGGCCCCCAAGGCGGCAAAGGCTCCGGCAGCAGCCGCGAATGCCGCTCCGGCCAAGAAGGCGGCCGCTCCGGCCAAGGCAGCGGCTCCGGCTAAGGCGGCCAGCGTTGCGGCGAAGCGGGTCGGCGCCGCAGGCAAGGTGCGCCAGGTCATCGGCGCCGTCGTCGACGTCCAGTTCGAAGATCATCTCCCGGCCATTCTGAATGCGCTGGAAACCGACAATGTCGGCAACCGCCTCGTCCTCGAAGTCGCCCAGCATCTCGGCGAGAACACCGTGCGCTGCATCGCCATGGACTCGACCGAAGGTCTCGTGCGCGGCCAGGATGTCTATGACACCGGCGGACCGATTTCGGTGCCGGTCGGCCCGGGCATGCTCGGCCGCATCATCAACGTCATCGGCGAACCGGTCGACGAGGCCGGCCCGGTCGACGCCGTCGAAATGCGCGCCATCCACCAGCCGGCTCCGGCCTATGTCGACCAGTCGACGGAAGCGCAGATCCTGGTCACCGGCATCAAGGTCCTTGACCTGCTGGCGCCTTATGCCCGCGGCGGCAAGATCGGCCTGTTCGGCGGCGCCGGCGTCGGCAAGACCGTGCTGATCCAGGAACTTATCAACAACGTCGCCAAGGCCCACGGTGGCTTCTCGGTGTTCGCCGGCGTCGGCGAACGCACCCGCGAAGGCAACGACCTCTATCACGAGTTCATCGAATCGGGCGTCAACAAGAAGGGCGGCGGCCAGGGTTCCAAGGCCGCGCTGGTCTACGGCCAGATGAACGAGCCGCCGGGCGCGCGCGCCCGCGTCGGCCTGACCGGCCTCACCGTCGCCGAGTATTTCCGCGACCAGGGCCAGGACGTGCTGTTCTTCGTCGACAACATCTTCCGCTTCACCCAGGCCGGATCGGAAGTGTCGGCGCTGCTCGGCCGCATCCCCTCGGCCGTGGGCTATCAGCCGACGCTCGCCACCGACATGGGCGCGCTGCAGGAGCGCATCACGAC
>NZ_RZSF01000148.1:0-15929 GCF_004023325.1 Mesorhizobium sp. M1A.F.Ca.ET.072.01.1.1
GTCGATATCGTGGGCGAGGTCAAGCCCGACCAGGTCGCCTCCATCGATCCGGCGGCGGCAGGCGGCGGCTCGTGGTCGATGCAGATCGCTTCGCAGCCGACGGTTGAAAGCGCCCAGTCCACCTACCAGGACCTGCAGCGCCGTTACGGCAGCGTGCTTGCCGGACGCACAGCCAACATCGTCAAGGCGCAGATCGCCGGCAAGGGCACTTTCTACCGCGTCCGGGTTCCGGCCCAGTCGCGCAACGACGCGATCAATCTGTGCACCAACTACAAGGCGGCCGGCGGCACCTGCTTCGTGTCGCGCTGATCATCTAGCACCGTTCAGAGCCGGCGCCGCCGCGAGGCCGCGCCGGCTTTTTCGTTGTGGACGGCTATCGGCATTCATGCGGCAGCGGTCAGGGTCAGTCCCTTTGCTTTCGCAAATCTTAGGGCGGTTCAGCGCCGGCAGAAACGCAGAACCGCATAACTCCTTGTTTTTACGCAATTCCGGACGCAAAACCGTTACACACTTTTCCTGGAATTGCTTTAAGCTTCGATTCATGACCGAATCAAAATCCATGATCCTCGGCTGCGCCGGGAAATCCCTCACTGAAGATGAAATCCGCTTCTATGGCGACGAACGTCCTTGGGGCTTCATCCTGTTCGCGCGCAATGTCGGCGAGACCGAGCAGATCCGCGACCTGGTCGCCTCGATGCGCGAGAGCGTCGGACGCCCGGATGCCCCTGTCTTCATCGACCAGGAGGGCGGCAGGGTACAGCGCCTGCGGCCGCCGCTGGCGCCGAACTATCCTGCAGGCGGAGCGCTCGGCGCGCTTTGGCGCGACGATCGCGAGGCCGGCCGCCGCGCCGCGTGGCTGCTCGCCCGGCTTCACGCCTTCGATCTGCTGCGCCACGGCATCACCGCCGACTGCCTGCCGGTGCTCGACGTCCCCATTGCGGGCGCCAGCGATGTCATCGGCGCGCGCGCCTATGGTATGGAGCCCAATGCCGTGATCGAGCTTGGCCGGGCTTCGGCCGAGGGCCTGATGTCGGGTGGCGTCCTGCCGGTCATGAAGCATATTCCCGGCCACGGCCGCGCCTTTGCCGATACGCATTTCGCGCTGCCGACGGTCGATACGCCGCTCGCCGAGTTGCGGCAACATGATTTCGCCCCGTTCAGGGCGCTCAACCACCTGCCAATGGCGATGACGGCGCATGTCGTCTACAGCGCGATCGACCCGGACAATCCGGCGACGACCTCGGCCAAGGTCGTCAACGAGGTGATCCGTGGCGAGATCGGCTTCGAAGGGCTCCTGATGAGCGACGACACCTCGATGAAGGCACTTTCTGGGGATTTCCCGACAAAGGCGGCCGCGATCCTTGCGGCGGGCTGCGATCTCGTCCTTCACTGCAACGGCGTTTTCGAGGAAATGTCGGGGATCGCGTCGCGTACGACGGTGCTCGAAGGCAAGTCCTTGGCGAGAGCGGAGCGGGCGCTGGCCTATATAAACGACCGCGACGTCGCGGACGAAAGCACCATACGCGCGGAATTCGCCACCTATTTCGACGCGGTGGCCTGAACCGAAGGGAAAGCAAGGCAAGTGGCGGAAACATTGGACAGCAAGGCCGCGAAGGCCGCACCGATGGACCGTCTGTGGGCCGAGAACGACGAGTCACGTCTGACCGGCGATCCGTCGCTGGTGGTCGATGTCGCCGGCTTCGAGGGCCCGCTCGATCTTCTGCTGCATCTGGCGCGCAATCAGAAGGTCGATCTCGCCCGCATCTCGATCCTGGCGCTCGCCGAGCAATATCTGGCCTTCATCGAGAAGGTGAGGGCGCTGAGATTGGAGCTCGCGGCCGACTATCTGGTCATGGCGGCATGGCTTGCCTTCCTCAAGTCGAAGCTGTTGATCCCGAAACAGCCGGGCGAAGAGGGCGAGAGCGGCGAGGAACTGGCAGCGGTGCTGCAATTCCGGCTGAAGCGGCTGGAGGCGATGCGTGATGCCGCTGCGCGGCTGGTCAACCGCAACCGGCTCGGCCGCGACGTCTTCGCGCGCGGCATGCCGGAAATGGTGATCGTCGAGAAGCGCAATGCCTATTCGGCCTCGCTCTACGATCTGCTGACCGCCTATGCGCAGCAGCGCCAGCGGCAGGCGATCAGCAACGTGACGATCGCCAGGCGCGCCGTATGGTCGCTGAAGGACGCACGCGACGTGCTAGCACGGCTGGTCGGAACGATTGGCGACTGGACGGCGCTCGACAGCTTCCTGATCCAGTATCTGGCGGCGCCGGAAGAAAGGCGCACGGCAGTCGCCAGTTCGTTCGCCGCGACACTCGAAATGGTGCGCGAGGGCAAGCTGGAAGTGCGGCAGGATCAGGTCTTCGCGCCGATCTATCTGCGCGGCCGCGCACAAGGGGTCAAGGCAGTCGAGGTGGCATCATGAGTGAACGCGCCAACGCTTCGGTCATCCCGTTCAAGGTCGAACCGGAAGCCGAGATGGCCGAGCAGGGTTCTATCGAGAACCCCGCCGAGCGGCTGCAATTGTCGGAAGCAGTCCGCATGGCCGAGGCGATCATCTTCGCCAGTGCCGAGCCGGTCAGTGAAAGGCAACTGGCGGCGCGCCTGCCCGAGGGCGTCAACATCGCGGCGGCAATGGCCGATCTGCAGGAAATCTACGCCAAGCGCGGGGTCAACCTGGTGCGGGTCGGCGACGCCTGGGCGTTCCGCACCGCCGGCGACCTGGCTTTCCTGATGAGCCGGGACTCGGTCCAGCAGAGGAAGCTTTCGCGCGCGGCGCTCGAAGTGCTGGCGATCATCGCCTATCATCAGCCGGTCACCCGCGCCGAGATCGAGGATATCAGGGGGGTCGAGACCTCGAAGGGCACGCTGGACACGCTGCTGGAGACGGAGTGGGTCAGGATGCGCGGCCGGCGCCGCACGCCCGGCCGTCCCGTGACCTACGGTACGACCGACGCTTTCCTCGATCACTTCGCGCTGGAGGAGATCCGCGACCTGCCCGGCATGGAAGAGCTGAAGGGCGCCGGATTGCTCTCGACGCGAATGCCGTCCAATTTCTCGATGCCTGTGCCGCCGGCCGATCCGGACGCGCTGGCCGAGGACGAGGATGCGCTGACCGATATCGACCTCGAGGAGCTCGGATTGCTCACGCCGCGCGTCACCGAAGAGTGAGTGCGAAACCGATACGAATGGTTTATTAGCAGGGGCTGCGCGGATTCGTAGCAAGGCGCTCACGCCGAAAGTGCGTGACATCCGCTAGCCATTTTACCAACTTCATTGCGGTTGTGTTTGAATCCCCGAGCGAAAACGCATAGATCATCGCCGAGGGAAAACATTCGAGAGAGATTGTTATGGGTTCACTATCGATATGGCACTGGCTGATCGTTCTGGTCATCGTGCTGCTCCTGTTCGGCCGCGGCAAGCTGCCGGAGCTGATGGGCGACATGGCCAAGGGCATCAAGAGCTTCAAGAAGGGCATGGCTGAGGACGATACCGACGACAAGCGGACCGTCGAGCACCGCGCCGACGAGACCGTATCGCCGGGCAAGGAAAAGGTCAGCAAGAGCTGAGTCCGGTTGTTGCTTTGAGCATGTCGTTGTCCCAGAACCCTTTCGTGTTTTTGGGCGACAGGCTCTCGTTGGAATAGATTGCCATGTTCGAAGTCGGCTGGAGCGAGCTGCTGGTGATCGCGGTCGTCATGATCGTGGTCGTCGGGCCGAAGGATTTGCCCAACATGCTGCGCACGTTTGGCCGCACCGCGGCCAAATTGCGCGCCATGGCGGGCGACTTCCAGAAGCAGTTCAACGACGCCCTGAAGGAAGCCGAGCTTGACGATGTCAAGGACTCGGTCGACAGCCTTCGTGGGCTCAGCCCGATGAACGAAATCCGCAAGCAGCTCAATCCGTTCGAGCAGGCGGCGGCCGACGTGCGGGCCGGCGTCGATACGATGATGAAGCCCAAGCCGGCTTCCGATCAGGCGCCCTCGGATGCAACGACCCCGCAGCCTGCCGAGCCGCTGAAGAACGGCGCGACGGAAATCCCGGGCATCAACGGAACCGACGTCGCCCCGGCTGTGCCGATGTCCCCGCCAGCTGCGCCGATCTCCCCGGCCTTGACTGAGGCCTCTGTGACCACGCCCATTGCGGAGACCGCCGGGTCCGCCCAGCCGGCGAAAAAAGTGGCCGCGTCGAAGACGAAAGCCGCCGGTGCAGCGGCGAAAGCCGCATCGGCCAAGGCTCCGGCGCCTAAAGCCCCGGCAAAATCTGCGCCGGCGCCCGCAAAGGCCGCAGCGCCTGCTAAGAAGGCGGCACCCAAGGTTGAGGCCAACCCCGCGGCGAAGAAGCCGGCCGTGAAAAAGGCGGCCGATGCCAAGAAGACGGCAGGAGCCGCCAAGTGAGCGTCTCGGACAAGGAGAGGGAAGAGATCGAGAAATCCTCGGCGCCGCTGATCGAGCACCTTGTCGAGCTGCGCCGGCGGCTGATCTGGTCGCTGGGCGGCTTCTTCATCGCCTTCCTCGCCTGCTTCTTCTTCGCCAAGCGCCTGTTCAACCTTCTGGTCGTCCCGTTCAAATGGGCGACGCAATGGGCTGGGCTCGACCCGCACAAGGTCGAGCTGATCTACACGGCGCCGCAGGAGTTCTTCTTCACCCAGGTGAAGCTCGCCATGTTCGGCGGCATGGTCATCGCTTTCCCGCTGATCGCCACGCAGATCTATAAATTCATCGCGCCGGGTCTCTACAAGAACGAACGCAGCGCCTTCCTGCCGTTCCTGATTGCGTCGCCCATCCTGTTCCTGATGGGCGCCTCGCTGGTCTATTTCTTCTTCACCCCGATGGTGATGTGGTTCTTCCTCGCCATGCAGCAGGTCGGCACCAACGACCAGGTGCAGATCTCCTTGCTGCCGAAGGTGTCGGAATATCTCAGCCTGATCATGACGCTGATCTTCTCCTTCGGCCTGGTGTTCCAGCTGCCGGTGGTGACCAGCCTGCTGACGCGCGTCGGCCTTCTGTCGTCGCAAGCGCTGGCCGAGAAGCGCAAATGGGCGATCGTCATTGCCTTCGTCGTCGCCGCGGTGTTGACCCCGCCAGATCCGATGAGCCAGATCGGCCTCGCTCTTCCGACCATCGTGCTCTACGAGGTCGCGATCTTCACTTCGCGCCTGATCGAGCGCAGCCGGGAGCGCGACCGTCTGGCGCGCGACAGGCAGGAAGAGGCAGACAGCGCTGTCGCCGGAAAGACGCCGGACGCGCCGTCAACCTAGCGCTAAAACCTGGTCCCGGGCCTGAAAAACACGGCTGCCGGCTGCTGCTGTCTTGCATCGATCAGGGATGCGGTTTACGCCCTCGAACCTTACCCGAGGACGGAAAGCCATGCTTGACATCAAATGGATTCGCGACAACCCGAAGGCCCTTATCGAAGCGCTGGTGAAGCGCTCGTGGTCGGCTGAGGACGCCCAGTCCGCCGTCGAGGATCTGATCGCCAGGGACGAGGAGCGCCGCACCCATCTCAGCGAATTGCAGGTCAAGCAGGAGCGCCGCAATGCCGCTTCGAAGGAAATCGGCAATGCCATGCGCTCGGGCGAGGCCGTGCTTGCTGAAAAGCTCAAGGCCGAGGTCGGCGAGATCAAGGCGTTCATCCAGAACGGCGAGGCGCGCGAGCGCGAGCTCGACCAGGCGCTGAACGACGCGCTTGCGGTCCTGCCCAACGTGCCGCTCGACGACGTGCCGGTCGGCAAGGACGAGCACGACAATGTCGTAAAGCGCGTCGTCGGCGATGTGCCGACCCGCCCGAACTGGGTGAAGGAGCATTTCGAGATCGGCGAAGCGCTCGGCATGATGGATTTCGAGCGTGCGGCGAAGCTGTCCGGCTCGCGCTTCACGGTGCTGAAGAGCCATCTGGCGCGCATGGAGCGCGCGCTCGGCCAGTTCATGATCGACCTGCACACGACAGAGCACGGCTATGAGGAGATCCAGCCGCCGCTGATGGTGCGCGACGAGGTTCTCTTCGGCACCAACCAGCTGCCGAAATTCGAACTGGACCTGTTCTTCACGCCGCATGGCGACGGACGGCTGGGCCTGATCCCAACCGCGGAAGTGCCGCTCACCAACCTGGTGCGCGAGGAGATCACGCCGCATGAGAAGCTGCCGCTGCGCTACACGGCGCTGACGCCGTGCTTCCGCTCGGAAGCGGGCTCGGCCGGCCGCGACACGCGCGGCATGCTGCGCCAGCACCAGTTCTACAAGGTCGAGCTGGTGTCGATCACCGACCAGGAAAGCTCGCTCGCCGAGCATGAGCGCATGACGCAATGCGCCGAGGAGGTGCTGAAGCGGCTCGGCCTGCCGTTCCGCACGGTGACGCTCTGCACCGGCGACATGGGCTTTGGCGCACGCAAGACCTACGACATCGAGGTCTGGCTGCCGGGCCAGAACGCCTATCGCGAAATCTCGTCCTGCTCGGTCTGCGGCGACTTCCAGGCGAGGCGCATGGATGCCCGCTACAAGGACAAGGACGGCAAGGGCAACCGCTTCGTGCACACGTTGAACGGCTCCGGCACCGCGGTCGGCCGCGCTCTCATCGCCGTCATCGAAAACTACCAGAATGAGGACGGCAGCGTAACCATTCCTGAAGTGCTGCGGCCTTACATGGGTGGTCTCGCCAAGATCGAATCGAAATGAGTTCATGCGCATCCTGCTGACCAATGATGACGGCATCCACGCCGAAGGCCTTGCGTCGCTCGAACGCATCGCCCGAACGCTCTCGGATGACGTCTGGGTGGTGGCGCCCGAGCAGGACCAGTCCGGCTACGCGCATTCGCTGTCGATCTCGGAGCCGCTCAGGCTGAGGAAGGTTGGCGAGAAGCATTTCGCCGTGCGTGGCACGCCGACCGACTGCGTCATCATGGCTACGAAGAAGATCCTCCCCGGGCCGCCTGACCTCATCCTTTCGGGGGTCAATTCCGGCGCCAACATCGCCGACGACGTTACCTATTCCGGCACGGTCGCCGGCGCGATGGAGGGGGCGCTGCTCGGTATCCGTTCGATCGCGGTCAGCCAGGCCTATTCCTATCTCGGCGAGGACCGCGTCGTCCCTTACGAGACGACCGAAGCGCTGGCGCCGGCGCTGCTCGAAAAGCTGATCGCAACGCCGCTGCCGGAAGGCGTGCTGCTCAACGTCAATTTCCCGAACTGCGCACCCGACGAAATCGAGGGCACGGTCGTCACCGCGCAGGGCAAGCTCGTGCACAGCCTTTGGGTCGACGAGCGCCGTGACGGTCGCGGTCTGCCTTACTACTGGCTGCGCTTCGGCCGGGAGCCGGTCGAAGGCAAGAAGGGCACCGATCTTTACGCGCTGCGCAACCGGCTGGTGTCGGTGACGCCGCTGCAGCTCGACCTGACCGCCCATGAACTCCGCGACCAGCTGACCAAGGCGCTGTCATGACCATGGCTATCGACGACCGTGAAGGGTTCGCCGCTTTCCTGCTGCGGCTGCGCGGCAGGGGCACGGCGCCGAAGGCACTGGTCGCTGCTTTCGAGGCGACTCCGCGGCGCGGCTTCCTATCCGCGCAGTTCCATTCGATGGCCTGGTCGGAAGGCATGCTGCCGATCGAATGCGGCGAGGCGATCGAGGGCGCAGACCTGCAGGCGGCGGTGGTTGCGGCTTTGGCCATCGAGCCGGGCAACCGCGTGCTCGAGATCGGCACCGGGTCTGGCTATACGGCAGCCGTGATGTCCAGGCTCGCCGCGCGCGTCGTCAGCGTCGACCGCTACAAGACCTTGACTGAGCAGGCAAAGCAGCGTTTCGAGGCGCTCGGCATCAGCAATGTCATCGTACGCCAGGCCGACGGCTCCAACGGCCTGCCCAACGAAGGGCCGTTCGACCGCATCATCGCCTGGGCGGCCTTCGACAGCCTGCCGCGCTTCCTGCTTGATCAATTGTCGAGCGGTGGCGTCGTCATCGCGCCGATCGGCCCGGAGGAGGGCGAGCAGGTGCTGGCCAAGCTCACCAAGGTCGGCAGCCGTTTCGAACGCGAGGACATCGGCATGGTCAGGCTGCAGCCGGTCCTGCGCAGCGTTGCCGCGGTGATCTAGGGCGCCAGCCCTGCGATCGACGGCTAACCGCGTCGAACGCGCCTGCGACCCATCATTGTAGTCAGCCACCCCAGCGGTAGTTCAGGTGCAAACCAACGAGATCGACATCCTGATCGATGCGCTCGGTGCTGAAGGGGCCCCCGGGCGCGCCAGCGACCGTGAAGGTGGTGGTCTTGGCGGGCATGAACAGGTGATCGTATTCAATCGCGAGTGACCAATTCGGGGCAAAGCCATATTCAAGACCGGCGCCCAAGGCACCGCCCCAGCGGGTCTGATCGTCTGTCTCGCCGGCGGGCGTGTCGGGGGAAAAGAGAACATCGAAACGGTCGTGAGTCACGCCGCGCCTCCCTTGCGGTAGAAGAGAGCGTTGTCGACGCTGTACCCGACTTGGGCGGTCAGCAAGCCGAACCAAGCGAAGGCGTGGTCGAGTGAGAGTGGTGCCGCTGCTCGCCCGGTCTCATTTCGTGCGATTCGCCGGTTCCCGAAACGTCCGTCTCGTCTCGGCCGGCACGATCTGTCCGGACTTCGTCGCGCCTGTCGAAAAATGTTTTAAGAAAATTTTCGGCGGATTCTAATGGGTTAACCGGCCAGTAACATTAACGCGCTTTAATCATGACCAGTTTGTACCGGGTCTGTGCGGGTTAGTGCGATGCAATTCAATGGTTTGAAGGCAAACGGACGCAATCTGGCGCGCGGCTGCGCCGTCCTCATGATCGCCGGTGCCGCGGCAGGCTGCAGCTCCCAGGCGATGCGCTTCAATGGTGTCGACGACGTCTTCACATCGTCCACCAACAATCAGCGCGCCATCATCAACAAGCAGAATGTCGACCAGCCCTATCCGGGCGATACGGTCGCGCCGGCCCCAGTCGACGGCAGTCACACCCAGTCGGTGAGCCGCTCCAGTCTCGAACCGGTGACGTCCCAGCAATTGCCGCCGCCCTCGGCGCCGGCCCCCGCCAAGCCGATACGCACCGCCTCGGCCCCGGCACTTGCGCCGGCTCCTGCCGCGCCGCATCTCGACAGGACGGCCACCAACACAGTCGCGCCGGCCAAGCCGTTCAAGACCGCCGAGCCCGACGCGGTGCGCAACGCAAGCGCGGCGCCACACGCGACCGAGATCGTGGTGAGGGAAGGCGAGACGATTTCCGGTCTCGCTCGGCAATATCATGTGCCGGCCGATGCGATCATCAAGGTCAACGGGCTCGATGCCAACAAGGGCATCAGAACCGGCCAGAAGATCGTCATTCCGGCCTATGCCTATTCGAGCAAGGGCGGTCCGAAGGTTGCCGACAGCACCAAGCCCGCCAACACACCGAAGCAGCCCGCCGGCGCGCCGGAGAAGGTTGCCGTGCTGCCGCAGCAGCCAAAACTCAAGGACGGCAAATCCGCCGCGCAGGTCGATGCATCGGCGGCGGCCAGCGGTTCGAAGAGCGCCACGCCCGCCCAGATGGCCGAGGCAAAGCCGGCCGGCGCCGGCGGTACCTACACCGTTCAGCAGGGCGATTCCCTGTCTTCGATCGCCCGCAAGACCGGCGTCGGCGTCACGGCGCTCAAGCAGGCCAACGGCATGAAGGACGGCCTCTTGAAGATCGGCCAGACGCTCAAGGTTCCGGCCGGCGGCACCGTTGCCGTCGCTGCCGCGAAGCCTGTCGCGACCAAGCCGACCGTCGATCCGGTGACGACGGCAACCACGCAGCCGCCGGCAAAGACCACACCGTCGGAGACGCTCGCCTCCTACACGCCGCCGAAGAAGGACGCCAAGGTCATCCAGCAGGCCGAGGACGACGATGCAGTGGCGCCCGATGCGACCGGCATCGGCAAGATGCGCTGGCCGGTGCGCGGCCGCGTCATCTCCGGCTTCGGCTCCGGCAAGGACGGCGTCGATATCGCGGTGCCGGAAGGAACCCCGATCAAGGCGGCCGAAAACGGTGTCGTCATCTATGCCGGCGACGGCCTCAAGGAGTTCGGCAACACAGTGCTGGTGCGCCACGAGAACGGCCTGGTCACCGTCTACGGCCACGCCAGCTCGATCGAGGTGCAGCGCGGCCAGAAGGTCAAGCGCGGCCAGGAGATCGCGCTGTCCGGCATGAGCGGCACCACGGACTCGCCGAAGCTGCACTTCGAGGTGCGCAAGAACTCTGCCCCGGTCGATCCGAGCGGCTATCTCGAATAGAACAAGAACAAATTGCGGGCCGCCTGACCTCCAGTCCGGCCCGCCGGCTTAGCCCGCTCCGCCAGGAGCGGGCTTTTTCAGGGCAGCCGGTGATATGGGCTATCAGTCCTTCAGCGGCTTGCCGAGCCGTCCGGCAAGATCCTGGGTGAACTGCCAGGCGACGCGGCCGGAGCGGCTGCCGCGCGTCGTTGCCCATTCCAAGGCTTCCGCGCGCAACGTCTCGGGATCAATCGCGAGGGCATGGTAACGGACATAGCCGTCGATCATGTCGAGATATTCGTCCTGCGAGCATTTGTGGAAGCCGAGCCACAGGCCGAAGCGGTCGGAGAGCGAGACTTTTTCCTCCACCGCTTCCGACGGGTTGATGGCGGTCGAGCGCTCATTGTCGATCATATCGCGCGGCAACAGATGGCGCCGGTTGGACGTGGCGTAGAAGATGACATTGGCGGGCCGGCCCTCGACGCCGCCTTCGAGCGCTGCCTTGAGCGACTTGTAGGAAGTGTCGTCATGGTCGAAGGAAAGGTCGTCGCAAAACAGAATGAAGCGGTAGGGCGCCGCCTTCAAAAGGCTCATCAGCTTGGGCAGGGTATCGATGTCCTCGCGATGGATCTCGATCAGCTTCAGCGGCCGGTCAAGCTTGTCCGAGGCGTTGACCTTGGCGTGCACGGCCTTGACCAGCGACGACTTGCCCATGCCGCGCGCGCCCCAGAGCAGCACATTGTTGGCGGCGAAGCCGGACGCGAAGCGCTCGGTGTTGTCGAGCAGGATGTCGCGGACCCGGTCGACGCCGCGGATCAGGCCGATGTCGACGCGATTGACCTTGTGGACCGGCTCCAGGTAGCCCGGATCGGCCTGCCAGACGAAGCAATCGGCCACGCCGAGGTCGGTCTCGGGAACCGCTGGCGGGGCGAGACGGGAGACCGCGTCGATCAGGCGGTCGAGCTTTTTGTTCAGGGCATCCAGGCTATCGGTCATTTCCGGTCTTTTTCGCTTGGCAATCACGGAACGTGAAACGGGTCCGTGGCTGCGCACCAAGAACCAACTGCAAGCTTCTGTTGTAGCACGATCTTTTCGGCCGACTCCAACCGGCTTCCGGCTGCGACGCTCTAGCACGCGCCAAACGGCTGGAAAAGCAACGGATTCGGCGGGTCGCGCAGTTGCATTGGCAACTTTACCGACTATATTCCGCCCAAATTTCGCGGGGCCGTCCCGGCGGTATTTCACCATCCAGGAGTTTCTTGATGTTCGTCACACCGGCATACGCCCAAGGCGTCGGCACCTCGCCCGATATGTTCATCAGCATTTTGCCGTTTGTCCTGATTTTCGTGATCATGTATTTTCTGATCATCAGGCCGCAGCGCACGCAGCTGAAGAAGCGCCAGGAAATGCTGGCCGCAGTGCGCCGCGGCGATACGGTGGTGACCGGCGGCGGCTTCGTCGGCAAGGTGACCAAGGTGATCGACGACAATGAGCTGGAGATCGACCTTGGCGGCGGGACCAAGGTGACGGCGCTGCGCTCAACCATCTCCGACGTGCGGGTCAAGGGCGAGCCGGTGGCGAACCAGAACGCCAAGAAGTAATCACCACCTCGATGGCGGAACGCTGCCGCTTGTACGCCTGAACGGATAAGAACGAATGCTTTATTTCTCGCGCCTGAAGATGATCCTGATCTGGCTGGCCGTGGCCGTCACAGTGGTCCTCGCCGCGCCCAACCTGTTTTCTGCAAGCATGCTGGCGCAACTGCCGAGCTGGGTACCGAAGCGGCAGATGACGCTCGGCCTCGACCTTCAGGGCGGCTCGCACATCCTGCTTGAAATGAATCAGAACGATCTGATCAAGGATAGGATGGAGACGACGCGCGACGAGATCAGGACGCTGCTGCGCGAGGCCAATCCCAAGATCAACTACACCGGCCTTTCCGGTTCCGGCCGCACCGTGCAGGTTCGCATCACGGACCAGGCTCAACTCGACCAGGCCAAGAAGGTCCTGAAACCGCTGACCGATCCGGTGGCGGCGGGACTGTTCAGCGGCGGCTCCATCCAGGAAATGTCGCTGGATGACTCCGAGCCCGGCCTGCTCAAATTCACGGTCACCGACGCCGGCCTGAAATACCGCACCTCGACGGCTCTGTCGCAGTCGATCGAAGTGGTCGAGCGGCGCGTCAACGAGCTCGGCACGACCGAGCCGATCGTGCAGCGGCAGGGCGACGACCGCATCCTTGTCCAGGTGCCGGGCCTGCAGGATCCGCAGCGGCTGAAGGAAATCCTCGGACAGACCGCCAAGCTGACCTTCCAGATGGTCGACCAGTCGATGCCTGTGCAGGATGCGCTGAAGGGCCGTCCGCCCGCGGGCTCTTCCGTCCTCTACTCGCAGGACGATCCGCCGGTCCCGTATCTCATCGAAAACCGCGTCATCGTTTCCGGCGAAAATCTGGTCGACGCGCAGGCGACCTACAATTCGCAGACCAACGAGCCGGTGGTTTCGTTCCGTTTCGATTCCAAGGGCGCGACACGGTTCGGCCAGGCGACGGCGCAGAATGTCGGCAAGCTGTTCGCCATCATCCTCGACAACCAGGTGATTTCGGCGCCGCAGATCCGTGAGCCGATCCTGGGCGGTACCGGGCAGATTTCCGGCAATTTCACCCCGCAGAGCGCCAATGACCTTGCCGTGCTGCTGCGTGCCGGCGCGCTGCCGGCAACGCTGACGGTCATCGAAGAGCGAACGGTCGGTCCAGGCCTCGGCCAGGATTCCATTCATGCCGGCAAGGTGGCGGGCGTGATCGGTTCGATCCTCGTCGTCGCCTTCATGTTCGTCGCCTACGGCTTCCTCGGCTTCCTCGCCAACATCGCTCTGGCTGTCCACGTGGCGATGATCGTTGCGCTACTGTCGCTGCTGGGCGCCACGCTTACTTTGCCCGGTATCGCCGGCATCGTGCTCACCATCGGCATGGCGGTGGACTCCAACGTTCTGATCTATGAACGCATTCGAGAGGAGCGGCGACTTGGCCGCTCGGTGATCCAGTCGATCGACACCGGCTTCGCCAAGGCGCTGGCAACGATCGTCGATTCCAACGTCACCTCGCTGATTGCCACCGTGGTGCTGTTCTGGCTGGGCACAGGACCGGTCAAGGGTTTCGCCATCACCTATGCGATCGGCATTCTGACCACCGTCTTCACCGCCTTCACCTTTACCCGCATGCTGGTGTCGATCTGGCTGCGTCGCGCCCGTCCGAAGGAATTGCCGCGCGCGCCGGTCACCTTCATTCCGCCCGGCACCAGGATCCCATTTATGGGTATCCGCCGCTGGACGTTCGCTTTGTCCAGCATCTTGTCGATCCTGTCAGTTGTCGGGTTCCTCACCATCGACATCAATTACGGCATCGACTTCAAGGGCGGCTCGATGATCGAGGTGCAGTCCAAGCAGGGCGACGCCGATCTCGGTGACATCCGCAACAGGCTCTCCGAGCTCAACATAGGCGAGATCCAGGTGCAGCAGTTCGGCGCGCCGAACGACGTTCTGATCCGCGTCGGCACGCAGGACGCCGGCGAGAATGCCGAGCAGACCGTCATCGACAAGGTGCGCGGCGAACTGCAGGACCAGTACGACTTCCGCCGCGTGGAGGTGGTCGGACCGACGGTCTCCGGCGAGCTCGCCAAGCAAGGCACGATCGCCATGCTCATCGCGCTGGTCGGCATCCTGCTCTATGTGTGGTTCCGCTTCGAGTGGCAGTTCGCCGTCGGCGCCATCATCGCCACGGTGCACGATGTGGTGATGACCATCGGCTTCTTCGTCATAACCGGACTGGAATTCAACCAGTCGTCGCTCGCGGCGATCCTGACCATCATCGGCTACTCACTCAACGACACCATCGTCGTCTATGACCGCGTCCGCGAAGACTTAAGAAAATACAAGAAGATGCCGTTGCCGCAGCTGTTGAACAACGCCATCAACGAGACGCTGTCCAGAACCACGCTGACCTCGGTGACCACCATCCTTGCGCTGTTGGCACTGGTGCTGTTCGGCGGCGAGGTGATCCGCTCCTTCACGCTGGCGATGCTGTTCGGCGTGGTGTTCGGCACCTATTCGTCGATCTTCATCGCCGCGCCACTGCTGATCCTCTTCAAGCTCAGGCCGCAGGCCGCAACCGCCGAAGAGACCAAGCCGGCGAACGGCAAGGCCGTGGCGACCTGAAGCCGTCAGAGCCGGATGATCTCAGGTCGAGTCGACCTGAGATCTGAATCCGCTCTAAATCAAAGAGATAGAGCATGATGTCGTCCGAAAACCGCTCCACCCTTTTCGGCATCATGCTCTAGCCCCATGGCCAAAGGCATCGTCATCCGAGAGGCGCATTTCCCGGGCAGGGCGCCGGTCGAGGCCTATGGCAATGGCGGGTTCCGCTTTGCCGACATGTCGCATCGAGGCTCGCTGCTCTGCCTGCCGTCCGGTATCCATGGCTGGGAGCCGGCCGATCCGTCGGCGCTGAAGGCCTCCGACTTCGACAAGCTGTTCGCCCAGGCCGACAAAGTGGAAATCCTGCTGGTCGGCACCGGCAAGGATCTGCGGCCGCTGCCGGCTGCACTCCGCTCCGCGCTGAAAGAGGCCGGCATTTCGGCCGACCCGATGTCGACGGGCGCGGCCGTGCGCACCTACAACGTGCTGCTGGCCGAGGACCGTGCCGTGGCAGCAGCGCTCATTGCCGTCGATTGATGGTCGGCATGCCCAACATCGTCATGGATGCGGTGCGTGTCGCAGACCATGATCGCTATCTATCCGCGCTCTACGCGCCCGCCGACAGGCGTGACGCGTTGCTTGCGCTCTATGCCTTCAATGCCGAGGTCGCCGGCGTTCGCGACCGCATCCACGAGCCGCTGCCGGGCGAGGTCCGGCTGCAATGGTGGCGTGATGTCATCTCGGCCGAGGGCGAGGCGGAGACAGGTCATCCGACCGCCGACGCGCTGAGGGCGGCGATTGCCGCCAACCATCTGCCGAAGGCCGCTTTCGAGAACATGCTCGAAGCGCGTATCTTCGATCTCTACAACGACCCGATGCCGTCGCGGACCGACCTGGAGGGTTATTGCGGCGAGACGGCCGCGGCGCTCATCCAGCTTGCGGCGATGGTGCTCGATCCGAATGCCGCGCCGCGCTTTGCCGAACTGGCGGGCAGGGCGGGCTGCGCGCAGGCCATCACCGGCTTGCTGCTTTTGTTGCCGCTGCACCGTCGCCGTGGACAGTGCTTTATCCCCTCCGATATGCTGGCAGCCGCCGGCTCCTCGCCGGAAGAGTTCGTCAAAGGAGCGGGCGATGCTGCCGCCGAGCGCGCGGTTGCGGCGATGATCGCGCTGGCGCGAGAGCATCTCGGCGCTTTCGAGAAGGGCGCGTCGGCTCTCCCCGGGACGTTGCGCCCCGCCTTCCTGCCGCTGGCGCTCACACATGCCTATCTCGACAGGATGGAAAAGCCGGGTCGGTCTCCACTCGGGGGCACTTCGACCCTCTCAACCTTGCGCCGGCACTGGCTGCTCTTGCGTCATGCCATGCATGGCTGGACGCCCCTTTGACGTAAACGTCAACCATGCTAGGGGTTCTGCGCGTGGACTCGCATCAGAGAAATGCGAGCCAGCGGAGGACCGCCTTTCCATGAGCCTGCCAGTTTTGGTCGTCCTTGTCGTGTTC